>NZ_JAJGUA010000004.1:0-51586 GCF_020784695.1 Limosilactobacillus secundus | reverse complement strand
TCACGCTGGTATCGTGGGTTCAAATCCCGCACGGGTCACTTTTGGAGGATTAGCTCAGTTGGGAGAGCATCTGCCTTACAAGCAGGGGGTCACAGGTTCGAGCCCTGTATCCTCCATTACAGCTTAATAGTTGTATACACCCATGACACAATGGCTCGGTAGCTCAGTTGGTAGAGCAACGGATTGAAGCTCCGTGTGTCGGCGGTTCGATTCCGTCCCGCGCCATTTATGGGGGAGTAGCGAAGTCTGGCTAAACGCGACGGTCTGTAAAACCGTTCCTTCGGGTTCGGTGGTTCGAATCCACTCTCCCCCATTTTTATAGGGATATAGTTAAACGGTATAACTACGGTCTCCAAAACCGTCATTGTGGGTTCGATTCCTACTATCCCTGCTTAACTGAATATTTTGGCGGTATTGGTGAAGTTTGGTTAACACACCGGTTTGTGGGTCCGGCACGCGTGGGTTCAAATCCCACATACCGCCCTTTTGATTAAGCGTATTACTTAATCTTAACTATTTGGTGGTATAGCCAAGTGGTAAGGCAGAGGTCTGCAAAACCTTTATCATCGGTTCAAATCCGATTACCACCTTTTAGTTAGCTGATGCCTCTGTGGCGGAATTGGCAGACGCGCTGGACTCAAAATCCAGTTCCCGTTGAGGGAGTGTGGGTTCGACCCCCACCGGAGGCATATTTAAGCAGGAATGCGAAGTATCAGCTAAGCTAAAGTTAACACCTGTAACTCTTTTGTATCAAAGGTTACAGGTGTTTTTGATTTTAAAATAATTTTACTTTGATTCGATTTGTACGTCTTTTGTGCATCATTGTTAGAATTTGGGAAACCTCTTAAAAGCTAATCGGTATAAAAGATGTTTTTTATGAAGAAAGCATATGTTAAAATTAAATTAGAATAATAATGAAAAGGTGCAAGTCTATAATTGACTGGTTTTATTCGATGTCTCCAAGAATTATGAGAAGAGAGGTTGAATTAATGAAAATAATTATCAGTATTATAATTTTAGCAATAGGTGTATACGCAAGTTATAGACTCGGCAAGTGGGGATTAAAGGTTCGAAATAAGGATGATTGAAGAGAGTAGGAAATAACTTTCTCGACATGACAGTGGGCTAAGCTAGGCCAATGCAATGACTAGCACGGCACGGGCTGATTATCATTCGTACTTAGACTCGCGCCTTGTGGCAACGTGAAGCTAGTTCCATGTTATATTACTAGTGTTCATAAAAGCAGTTGAGGCTGAGAGAAAACAAAAATTTTCTCTCAGCCTCTTCAATAATAAAAGAAACAAAAATTTTTAATGGATGAACAGTCATGAACTATTGGTAATAGAATTATTTACTAAAAGTCAATTAAGAAGTAATACGAACTAGAGACTAGCATAATATTAACTCCTGTAATTTTTGCCCATCACCTGAATTAAAGTGTTTCTTCTTTAAAAAAACTAATAAAGTTTAAATTAGGTTCTTGTCTGTTGTTGTCTTTTTAGGTACCATTACGTAAATGGAGGAATCGTTAAATGATCGAAGTACGTAAAGTGTCTACAAAGTCAAATGATTTTAAGAATATCAAGCAGGTTTATAATACCGTATTTCCACAAAATGAACTTTTACCATTATCCTTGCTTAGAATGCGGGCCCAGGCTGGAAAAGCTGAATTTTGCAGTATTTATAATGAAGAAAAGTGGGTGGGCTTTTTCTACACAGTTTACAATAAACGAATAGCCTACATTTTCTTCTTGGCAATTGATCCGCGGTATCATGGTCAGGGTCTTGGGAGCGCAACTTTAGGTATGCTAAAGAAACGTTATGCCGGAAAAATAGTCACCCTTAGTGCTGAACGTCCAAATAGCCAGGCCGCTAATAATGAACAACGAATCAGACGACATCGTTTCTACGCCAAAAACGGGTTTATCAAAACTGGCTTTTATACCGTTGAAAAAGATAATGAAAAATTTGATCTTTTAAGTACACAACCTAATGTAAATCCACAGCTTTACCAACAACTAATGGATAGCTATTTGACTAAGCATCGACGTCATTACTTACCATATAAAATTATTAAAGAGTAAAAATAGGGGGCGAGACAGAAGTCACTTGTGACTTCGTTTTTCGACGCGAAGCTAGCCTCTGGGAGCCCCCGCAAGCAACAATAGGCCTCTAATGTTCGGTTTTGCCGGACATTAGAGGCCATTGTTGTACTGCGTATTTGCTTTTTATAAAAGTATCTTAACTTATGTCACAGTCCTATTTTAGTTTTTCTGATCTTTAATTTTGAATGATAAGAGCAATGCCACCACAATTAAGACTATTGCAAAGTAAATACCGTAGTGGAAACCATTAGTAAAGCGAACAGCTTCCGATCCACTAATAGAAGAACTCCCCCAAGCTAAGCAACTAGTCGCTAAGGCTGTTGCAAGTGCACCAATAACTTGTTGCATTGTGTTCATGATTGTACTGCCGTCTCCAGATTCTAATCCTGAAAGCGCACTTAAAGCACTAGTTTGGGCAGGAGACATTGCTAAAGGACAACCAATCATTAAAATAACATGCGCGCATACAACGTAAATAATGGAACTATGTGGTGTAGTAAAGGCCAGCATCAAAGCGCCAAATAGGGCAAGGATAAAACCAATTAAGGCAGGACGTTTAGCCCCGATACTATCGTAAAGGCGACCTGCAATTGCAGAAGTAGCTGCATTGATAATTCCACCAGGGAGCATTACTAGTCCAGTAAGGGCCACAGAAACTAAGAGCCCTCGTTGGTAGAATAGCGGTAAAAGATACATCGTGGAAAGAATGATTCCAAAGTCAAGCATCACGATGGAAGAACCAATTGTGAAGGCCGGATATTTAAAGATACGAAGATTTAAAATTGGTTCTTCCAGATGAAGTTGCCGATGGATATAAAAAATTAAAACAATAACACCGATTATTAATGCACTAAGAACTGCTGGTGAAGTCCAACCGTCTTCACTCGCTAAACTAGCACCGATAACCAGTCCCGAACACCCTACTGCCGACTCAATAATTGAAAGCATATCAACATGTGGCCTAGTAATTTCGCCAACATTTTCTAATGAAATAATCGCAAAGACTAAGGCAATAAATAAAAACGGGATAAATAACCAGAAGATCCATTGCCATGATAGCTTAGCAAGAATTAGTCCAGTTAAAGTAGGACCAATTGCAGGGGCAAACATGATTACGAGGGCACACATTCCTAGAACTGCTCCTATTTGTTTCGGTGGGAAGATTTGCATTGCTACTGCAAACATTAATGGAAGAATTAAACCTGTTCCGATTCCCTGAATCATTCGTCCAATCAGCAAAATAGTAAAATTATGCGCTAAAGCAGAGATGCAAGCCCCAACCATGAAGTCAATTAATGCAAAAATAATGACTTGGCGAGTTGTAAACCACTTAGTAATTATACTGGAAAGTGGCAAGATAATCCCAATAATTAACATATATCCAGTAACTAACCATTGAATTGCTGACGTACTTACTTGAAAAGCAGCCATCAATTTTGGCAAGGCAATATTTAATGAAGTCTCACTAAACATTCCGACAAAAGCTCCCAGCAGCATACTAACCATCATTAATTTAGGATGTGCTGCTTGTTTACGAGCTTGTAAAGCATTTTCCATAAATATAAAAACTCCTTTTATCCTAAAAATTGCACAAGGATTAGTCTAGCAAATTGCTCTATCTGCTCGTAAGTTATTTTTTTAATAACTAATAATCTTAAGTATACTAATTAAGATTATTAAGTTAGGTTTAACGTTTTCAAATTTGATCTTTTTGGTACAAAAAATTCTATTCGGTGATAATAGGAATTTAAAAATAAATGATTTAAAAGGTCACCTAAGAATCTCAAAATAGCGTCGTTACTTGTGATTTCATTTTATTCCTGGTAGATCAGAATAGAGTATAAACAAATATTTAAGAAACTAAATCGACCACAACATATAGTGTTTTGAATGTCAATACTTCCTATAAGTTGTATTTTGAGCTATGATAGATAACGTTAATTACGAGAGGGGAAATAAAAATGAAAGTGCAAATAATCGATAAGAAGGATCTTAAAAGTTTGACAAGTATTCAAGTAGTTAAACGTGATGGAACAGTTACACCATTTTATTCCTATAAGATTAACCTTGTTTTAAATGCGCTCAACGCTGATGAGCAGACTAGCCAAAGTGTTTATGTTGCCTTATTAGATGCCCTACTTAATCAAACAACTGTCACTACTAAAAAAATTGCGGATCTTTTTGTTAAAGGACTGGTTAATGCGAACCATGAAGAATTGGCAAAAGTTTATCGTGATTATCGCCAGCATGATGAAGAAGCATTTGCTGAAGCTACTAATCCCCAAAATAAGTTAGAGCAGCTTTTCGATCGAAACTCACGAATTGTTCACGAAAACGCTAATAAAGATAGTCATGTTTTTAATACTCAACGGGACCTTGAAGCAGGAGTTGTGAGTCGTGCATTAGGATTACGAATGCTTCCTGGTATTGTGGCCAAGGCGCATCTTCGTGGTGATATTCACTGGCATGACCTTGACTATTCACCGGTAACGCCTGAAACTAACTGTTGTTTAATTGACTTTGATGAGATGTTTAAGCATGGATTTAAGATTGGTAATGCCTGGGTTTCTTCACCACGCTCGATTCAAACGGCAACCGCGCAGATGTCGCAGATTATTGCTAACGTGGCGTCCCTGCAATATGGGGGATGTTCTGCTAATCGGATTGATCAATTATTAGAACCATATGCAAAGCTAAATTACGAAAAGCATATGAAGGATGCTGAAGAGTGGATAGTACCAGAGAAACGGGAAGAATTTGCTCGTGAGAAGACTAAAAAAGATATTTACGATGCAATGCAGGCTTTAGAATACGAGATTAATACCCTTTATTCTAGCCAGGGCCAAACCCCATTTACGACCATTAACTTTGGCTTAGGGACAAGCTGGATTGCTCGGGAAATCCAAAAAGCCATTTTGAAGATCCGGATTAAGGGCCTTGGTAAAGAACATCGTACAGCCATCTTTCCTAAATTAACTTTTACTATTAAACGAGGCTTAAATCTTGACCCCGAAGATCCTAATTATGATATCAAGCAACTAGCGCTTGAATGTTCAACGAAGCGGATGTATCCAGATCTTTTGATGTATGACAAGATTAAGGAATTAACAGGAAGTTTTAAGACACCAATGGGTTGCCGTTCGTTCTTACAGGGATGGACAGATCCAGAAACTGGTAAAGAAGTAAACTCAGGACGGATGAACTTAGGGGTTGTGACGGTTAACTTGCCACGGATTGCCCTTGAGGCTCATGGCGATAAGCAACTCTTCTGGGAGATCTTTCAAGAGAAGATGAATATTTGTAAGATTGCCTTGGATTACCGGATTAAGCGCACTAAAGAAGCTAAACCGGAAAATGCTCCCCTCCTGTATATGTATGGTGCATTTGGTAAACGGTTAAAAAAGACTGATAGTGTCGATGAAGTCTTTAAGAATAGTCGGGCGACCGTTTCGCTAGGTTATATTGGTTTATATGAAGTATGTACGACTTTCTATGGGTCAAATTGGGAGCATAATAAAGAAGCACATGACTTTGCAATTGCAATTACTAAGGCAATGCATGATTTATGTGCTGAATGGGAAAAAGAAGAAGGATACCACTTTAGTCTTTATTCCACTCCTGCCGAATCGTTAACAGATACATTCTGTCAAGATGATTTGAAGAAGTTTGGTCGGGTTGAAGATGTAACTGATAAGGAATACTACACAAATAGCTTCCACTATGATGTCCGTAAACATCCGACACCATTTGAAAAATTATCATTTGAAGAGGCTTTTCCTAAGTATGCGGCCGGTGGCTTTATTCATTATTGCGAATATCCTAACTTGCGCCAAAATCCAAAAGCTTTAGAAGCGGTTTGGGACTGGGCATATGAGCATGTAGGTTATCTTGGAACGAATACTTCAATTGATCAGTGTTTTAAGTGTGGATTCAAAGGTGAATTTGAAGCAACTGCTCGTGGTTTTAAGTGTCCGCAGTGTGGAAACCATGACCCAGCAACTTGTGATGTTGTTAAGCGGACATGTGGTTATCTTGGTAACCCTCAGCAGCGACCAATGGTTCATGGACGGCATGAGGAAATTATTCACCGGGTTAAACATATGAATGCAGGAATGATCAAGAATGCAGCTGAATTTGAACAGCACCGGCAAATGGATAATAAAGCCCATGCTCATATTACTGGTGATCAAATTTAATTATCAAAAGGCCAGTTGCTCGCAAAGCTACCGGTCTTTTATTATATAGGAGGAAAAATAAATGGTAGAAACACGATTACCCCGTAACCCTAAACCACAAGAATGGTTAGCGAAGGATCATTCACTACAATATATTGCAGACTATAAGCCCTTTAATTTTGTGGATGGAGAAGGGGTCCGGTGTAGTTTATATGTTAGTGGCTGTCTTTTTAATTGCCCTGGTTGCTATAACAAGGCGGCGCAGAATTTTCATTACGGACAACCCTACACCCAGGATTTAGAAGACCAGATTATTGAAGATCTTTCTCAAAGCTATGTTCAAGGATTAACTTTATTGGGCGGTGAACCATTTCTTAATACTCAGGTTTGCCTTAAGTTAGTTAAACGGGTCCGGAAAGAATTCGGCCATGAAAAGGATATTTGGTCTTGGTCTGGATATACTTGGGAAGAATTAATGAAGGAGTCGAGCGATAAACTTGAACTTCTGCACTATCTCGATATCTTAGTCGATGGCCGATTCTTGCTGGCTAAAAAGGACCTTACCCTTCAATTTAGGGGGAGTTCTAACCAACGAATTATTGATGTTCCGCAATCTCTTCAAACGGGGAAAGTGGTTATTTGGGATAAACTTGTTCATTAGAGGAGAAAATGATGGCAAAAATTTGGAAGCAAGAGCCAGCATGGTTAGAGAAAAAACGTCAACTGGCAGTTCTACTCCAAGCACGTTTCCCAACTTTACCGGGCCAAGAAGAATGGATAGATTACTGGCAAAAAGGGACAACTGGCGTAAGCAAGGGCTGGCTTTCCTTACAGGAAGATAGGTTAACAGCGATGCCTCTTGAAGAAGCTGTTAATGAATATTCAACGTTACTACAGGAAAATTTGATGGAGAAGGCCATCTTTTGGCAGGATAGCCAGTTAGTGGCCACCCACCTTGCAAATATTAATTGTGGCCAGTTTATATATCTGCGTCCACAAATTATTCGGGAGCGTCCAATTGTTTTTAATCCTCACCTTAACTCTGCAAACGTTCATAATATTATTGTTATCAGTGCAGGAGCTCATGCAATAATTGAAGAACGAATGGTTAATGATACGATATTGCCATCATATGAAGGGACAGAGATTTTAGTAGGAGCTAACGCGCATGTCACGTACCGCCAGGCAAATCACTCAACTAGTAAAAATATCTATCGGACAATCCATGCATATCAGGCTCATGGGTCAACGTTGCAGTTTGAAGTAGCGAGTCAAGTTCAAACTAAAGCGACTGTTGATCTTTATAGTTTTCTGGATGGGCAAAATACGCAGTGGGCTCCGACGATTGCTTTAAGCGGGACACAACATTTAACTGCAATGGTCGATGGTTTTGGTAAGGGAACTTCTGCCACTCTTACCCAGTATCGGGATCCTGAAATGGTCAATGAAGCACCTTTTAAAGTAAAAGCCGGAGAACCACTGACAATTAGCGAGGATATTCATCCATTAAAAGAATTAGCTAGTAGTGAGAGCTGGTTAAAACAAATAATGAGTGCTGAACAGAACTAAAGTTAATTACAGCAATGTTACAAGAAAATATTAATAACGAAAAATAAGTCGTTGAAATTCTTCTTTTAAGAACAATTCAGCGACTTATTTATTATTATGTTACAAATTTTGGCTAATTCTGGGGGAAAGTTAGCCAGGCCTAAGTTGCCATCAGGGCGTGGCCGAGGTTGATTTACTTGACAGACTATTAAAATTTTTATTACAAAGTATTACGAAAATCAACTGAATTGATATTTCGGAGTAATCCGTATGTAATTTTAAGGGAGTATAGTAATAGTTGTTGAGAGATATGAGAACTCAACAACTTAAACTAAATTAATAAATAACTAATTAATAAAAAAGAATTTTATGAAAAGGATGGGATTTTTCTTTATGAAGTTAACTAAGAACATCGCGAAAATCACTGCTGCCGTTGCAGGTGCTGTTGCTTTGGGAACATTTGCTACTGCAACTACTGCTAACGCTGATTCTGTTTACACGGTGCAAAGTGGTGATACTTTATCAAGTATTTCCTATAAGTTAGGTCATGACTTAACTTATGTTGACTCTTTAGTTTCAACTAATCAAATTGCCAATAAGAACTTAATTTATGTTGGTCAAAAGTTAGTAATTAAAGACGACGGTGAAGTGACCCAAGCTACTGCTCAACAAGCAGCTACCTTACCTGAAGTATCTCAAGCTCCAGCATCAGCTAGTGTTGAAAGTCAACAACCTAGTCAGGCTCCGGTATCAGCTAGTGTTGAAAGCCAACAACCTAGTCAAGCTCCAGTAGCAACTAGCCAAGTACAATCTTCAGCTGCACCGGTTTCTGCTCCTACTCAATCACAGGCTCCAGTACAATCCCAAGCACCGGTTCAACAACAAGCACCAGTTCAATCAGTAGCTCCACAACAATCAACTGTTTCAGCTGCTGCTCAACAAAGCTATAGTGCACCAGTACAAGCACAAGCTACTAGTTCAAACTACAGCGCAAGTGTTAGTGGTAATGATGCTGCGGCTAAGGCTTGGATTGCAGCTCGCGAATCAGGCGGTAGCTACAGTGCTCGTAACGGTCAATACGTTGGTAAGTACCAATTGTCAGCATCATACTTAAATGGTGACTACTCAGAAGCTAACCAAGAACGAGTAGCTGACCAATACGTAACTAGCCGTTATGGTTCATGGAGTGCTGCTCAATCATTCTGGCAATCACATGGTTGGTACTAAAATTTAATTATTAATTGTTAAAGTAGGAAATTGTCTCAGTAAAAGGGATGATTTCCTCTTTTTTGTAAAATGAAAAAAAGTTAATATTATTTTCATCCTAATCTTAAAAAATATATTATAATAGAGTTATTCAAGTGATGAAAGGATGAGATCCATGTCAAAAGAGAGTCAGATTATTGATACAAAATCATTATATGTAAATCCTGACCGCAGTGTTGCAACGTTAAACTATAGTCAAAATTACTTTACTGATATTCCTTCATTAATTAATAGTGATGAAGTAAAGGAAATTGTTCGTCTGTATTTAGCTTCGCGTAACCCTGATAATGATGATGATGCTTTTGATAATGCCACTGTTAACAAGTTTGTTGATATCTTAAAGAAAGTTCTTTTTGATGATGATAGTGCATTTGATGAATATGACCCTAAAGATATTCTTGAGAGTGTTGAAGAATTATACTCATACTATCGTTCACTATTACGGGTATCAGTAATTAATCTTAGTGATAATCAGATTATCGGTAACGAATTCCGGACTATTGATACTCAATTCAACGACTTAGTGCGTAAAGCATACCGGATCCTCGAAGAAAAGCTCCAAGGTTTTGAAAACCGGACTTATCGACAAGTTAATGCGGCAACTAACGCAACAATTTTAGTTCAACAACAAGATTGGAAGATTCCAGCTGGTTATGAAGAATTAAAGGATATTGATTTTATTAATACCGTGATGCTTCGTCCGCCAATGATGATGCATACTAAGAGCAACAAACGGGAAGGGGTCTTTTCTGAAGTAAAAGATAACCCGATCGAACGTTTCCGTGGTGAACGTGGTAAATGGTATTGTTACCCAGCTAAGATTGGTGAAAGTTTAGCTTTTATTTACTTCAATGTTGATTACTTGGTAAATGGGATCGCTCTTTCGAACTTATTTGAAATTGCATCCCCTGATGAGATTAAGGGGCAAAAACCTGATATGATTCTTCTTTTCGGTCTAAAAGAAACAGAAGGCATGGTTTCTCATTACTATCGTGACGAAAAGAATGATTTATGGGTCGGTGAAGTACCTTACACAGATAAGACTACTTACTTTGGTTACATGAAGAAGATGTGCTTGACGCTCCATAACCTTCATCAAATTTACAATGGCCGCTTGCCAATTCACGGTTCCATGTTGAAGATTAAATTTACTAATGGTAAAGAAAAGAATGTTGTTTTCTTCGGTGATTCAGGTGCCGGAAAGTCAGAATCAATTGAAGCATTGCAAGAATTAGCTGACGATAAGATTGTTAGCATGGAAACAATCTTTGATGACATGGGAAGCTTTACCCTTACTGATGGTGAACCAGGGGTATATGCTCAAGGAACAGAAACGGGTGCCTTTGTTCGTCTTGATGATTTGAGTAGTGCCGTGGCCTTCAATAACATGGACCGTGGTGTTTACCTTAATCCTGAACAAAAGAATGCCCGGGTTATTATTCCTGCTGATACCTACGAAAATGTAATCAAACATCACCATATTGATATGTGGCTATACGCTAACAATTATAGTGATGAAGTTGGTATTCATCGTTTTGATACAAAGGAAGAGGCAGAAAAAGTATTTATTGCTGGGCAACGGAAAGCTCTTGGAACAACTGATGAAGTTGGAATGAGCAAGACATTCTTTGCTAACCCATTTGGTCCAGTTCAAGAACCAGAATTAACTAAGCCAATTATTGACAAGGTCTTTACAAAGTTATTTGACCAAGATGTATACGTGGGAGAAATCTTTACTCACCTTGGTAATGATAAGTCAAAAGATGCTTTGAAAGAATCAGCTCAAGAATTGCTTGATGTTTTGATGAATAATTAAGATTACGATTAAGACAATTTTGTCATCGCCCTGTAACAAACAGTCTGTTACAGGGCGCTTTTTGTGTCGTCAAGAAAAAATGAGCAGTTTTTTTGAATAATTTTTACATGAGATAATTCTAGTTATAATTTTACGAGTTACTCAAAAGCGATTAAATCAACGTTTGAGCGACTATAAAAAAATCAGCGAACGTTTGTTACAAAAAATTACAGAAATAACGAAATTTGATAAGTCCTAGTAACCCGTTCGTAACCCTAATCCTGTATAGTAGTTATCGTTGAAATGAGTTATTTGATTAATTAAGAGAAAAGGATGGATTGAATTTATAATGAAGTTATCTAAGAAAGTAGCCAAGATTACAGCAGCGATTACTGGTGCAGTTGCATTAGGAACAGTAGCTACTGCAACGACTGCAAACGCCGATAGTATTTACACGGTGCAAGCAGGTGACACCCTTTCTGGGATTTCTTACAAATTAGGTCACGATCTAACTTTTGTAGATACATTAGCAAACCATAATAATATTGCTGATAAGAACTTGATTTACGTTGGTCAACAATTAGTAATCAAGGATGATGGTGAAGTTGCACCAGCTACTCAAGAAGAAGTTGCTACTTTACCAGCCGCAAATGTTGCACCACAAGCAGATACACAAGCTACACCTGCTGAAAATCAAGCACAACAAAACCAACAAGTACAATCAAACCAAGGAGCACCGGTTGCTCAACAACAAGTACAAACTCCACAAACACAAAATGTACAACAACCATCTAGTGCTCAAGCATCAACTGGCTATAACTCAAATGTAGCTGGAAATGATGCTGCTGCCAAGGCTTGGATCGCAGCTCGCGAATCAGGTGGTAGCTACAGTGCACGGAATGGTCAATACATTGGTAAGTACCAATTGTCAGCATCATACTTAAACGGTGACTACTCAGAAGCTAACCAAGAACGAGTAGCTGATCAATACGTAGCTAGCCGTTACGGTTCATGGAGTGCTGCTCAATCATTCTGGCAATCACACGGTTGGTACTAAAATAAGATTTAATAAAATAGATAATCAACAAATTTCAAACATACGATAAAAGAGGTTGGAAAAATTTTAGTTTTTCCAACCTCTTTTCGTTTAACTATTATAAAATTCAGTTCGGTTTTCTTATAATTCAACATTAGCAATAAGTTCAATCGGACAGTGACTTGAACCTTTAACATCTGAAAGAATCTTGGCTTCTTCAATTCGTTCTTTCCATACATCAGAAACTAAGAAGTAGTCGAGACGCCAACCTACATTTCGTTCCCGTGCATCATAACGATAACTCCACCAGGTATAGGCACCATGTAAATTAGGGTGGAGATAACGGAAAGTATCCGTAAAGCCGGCATTAAGCAATTTACCAAAATCAACTCGTTCTTGTTTTGTAAAGCCGGCTTTATGATGATCTTCTGTTGGCTCTGCTAGGTCAATTGGTTGATAGGCAACGCTCATATCACCACCAATGATTACTGGCTTACTACTTTGCAAATTAGTAACATAATCAAGGAAAGCACGATCCCAGTCAAGACGATAATCAAGGTGTTGCAACTTTTCCCCTGAAACTGGGACGTATACATCAATCAAATAGAAGTTTGGATATTCAAGCGTGATTAGCCGCCCTTCTTTGTCAAAGATTGAATTATTCATTCCATATATAACGTTTTCTGGCTTATATTTAGTGAAAATGGCGGTACCAGAATATCCCTTCTTTTCCGCATAATTCCAGTATTGGTAATAATTAGGAATTTGAATCGGTTTTTCACCTTTATCCAATCGTGTTCGTTGTAGACAGAAGAAGTCAGCATCTTGGCGTTTAAAATCTTCGACAAATCCATGAGTAATGGCTGATTTTAAGCCATTGACACTCCAAGAAATAAATTTCATGTTAATCCTTCTTTCAATTTAACCAAATCTTGTCTCTGTAATAATTGTACAAGGAATTTACTTTTTTCTTAAGTGATAAGACTCTTTTTGTGAGGTTTGATACAAAAACAGTTGGAGATGTTAAATAAAAATATTCATATTGTATATACAAAAATACCAACTTTAAGAATAAATGATGCCATATATTAAGGGGATCGCCTACTTATCTTGAAAGTGTTTATATAATATTATTTATATATAAAGTTACGTTTATCACAAAATTGTCAAAGAGTCACAACTTAGAGGAGGGTGTCTAATGACTTCAAAGTATGAAACAGAGTCGAAAGGTTACACGATGACAACCGTAATGCAGGAAGCTGCACGATGTTTATTATGTCATGATGCACCATGTTCACAAGCCTGCCCAGCACATACTAATCCGGCAAAATTTATTCGAAGCGTTCTTTTTCGTAATGTCAAAGGGGCAGCTGAAACGATTCGGGAAAACAATGCGTTAGGATCAATCTGTGCGCGTGTTTGTCCAACTGAACGTTACTGTGAAAAGGCCTGTACTCGGGCTAAAATCGACGGACCAATTGATATCGGTGGGATTCAACGGTATGTCACTGATATGGAACGAAAGATGAATATGAAGATCCTTAAAGCCGGTAAGCCAAACGGGATGAGTATTGCCATCATTGGTAGTGGCTCATCAGGTTTACAGGCAGCTACGACTCTCCGTGAAAAGGGCTATGCAGTTGATATCTATGAAAAAGCTGCTAAGGCTGGCGGTTACTTGACCTATGGCATTCCTGAGTATCGGTTGCCGGAAGAAATTGTGGATTATGAAGTTCAACGAATTGTCGACCTTGGTGCTCACATTGTCTATAACACAACTGTCGGTAAAGATATTTCAATGGATGACCTTAAAGCTCGTTACAATGCAGTAATTGTTGCTATTGGGACAAGTGAAGCAAAGATGCTTCCAATGTTTGAACACAATATCTGTACCGAATCAGCAATCTCATTCCTAGCCCGGGCAAAAGAAAGTAAGGGCAATTTAGAAGATCTTCCGCAAAATGTCCTTGTTATTGGTGGTGGGGATGTTGCAATGGATGTTGTAACAACCTTAAAGAAGCTTAACGTTCCTTATGTCACCGATGTTGTTTATGAGCAGTTTGATGAATTCAAAGCTTCTAAAAAAGAACTTGCCGGTGCTCAAGAAGCTGGTGTAACAATTGTTGATGGTTACGTTCCCAAAGAAGTTCATCAGAATCGTGCTACCTTTACTCACCGGAAGATTAAGAGTGAATTAACTATTACTGCTGATAAGATTATTTTAGCAGTTGGTCAAAAAGCTAATGCAGAAGGACTAGACATTGACTTACAGCATAATGAAATTCCATTCCGTGAACCACGATTCCGGACAAAAGATCCCAAAGTCTTTGCGACTGGTGATATTGTTGCCGGAAATAAAACCGTTGTAGTAGCTGTACAGAAAGGAAAAGAAGTAGCAGAAGAAATAGATCGGTTGTTAGGAGGACAAGAAAATGATTAAAAAAGATTTATCTGTAGACTTTTTAGGCGTTCATTTTGAAAATCCATTTTGCTTGTCGTCCTCACCTGTTGGGAACTGTTACGAAATGTGTAAGAATGCGTATGACGCTGGTTGGGGTGGAATCGTATATAAGACTTTATCACCAACACACTTTAAGATTGATGAAGTTTCTCCCCGATTCGATGAATTAGCCAAGGAAGACATGCATTTTGTTGCTTTTAAGAATATGGAACAATTATCAGAACACCCCTTGGAACAGGACTTGGCTGATATGCGACGGTTAAAAGAGGAATATCCCAATAAGGTCTTGATTGCTTCGATTATGGGTGAAACCTTGGAAGACTGGACCAACTTAGCCAAGTTAGTAACTGAGGCTGGAGCTGATATGATTGAATTAAACTTCTCTTGTCCGCAGATGACCTCCCATACCATGGGTTCTGATGTGGGAACTAATCCAGAATTATGTAAGAAGAATTGTGAAGCTGTTAAACGCGGGACGAGTCTTCCAGTTCTTGCAAAGATGACACCCAATATTACGACGATGGTTCCGGTTGTTAAGGCATGTCTAGAAGGAGGGGCAGATGGCTTCTCCGCAATCAATACGGTTAAATCAATTGTTGATGTTGATCTTAAGAAGAAGGTTGGTTTACCAAATATTGATGGTAAATCTGCTGTTTCTGGATTATCTGGGAAAGCTGTTAAACCAATTGCTTTACGTTTCTTACAACAATTACGCTCAGCAGCTGGCCTTGAACAACTACCAATTTCTGGGATTGGGGGAATTGAGACCTGGGAAGATGCTGCTGAATTTATTCTTTTGGGTGCCACTACTCTCCAAGTTACAACTGCGATCATGGAATATGGTTATCGTATCATTGATGATCTTACTAATGGTTTAATGCATTATATGGAAGAACAACATGTAGACCACCTTCAAGATCTTGTCGGCTTAGCTAATAAGAATATTATCCCTACTAACCAACTTGACCGAAATTACAAGGTTTACCCTAAGATCGATTGGGATAAGTGTATCGGTTGTGGTCGTTGCTTTATCTCATGTCAAGATGGTGCCCACCAAGCTTTAACTTGGGATGATGAAAAACGGCAACCAGTCTTTGATAAGAGTAAGTGTGTCGGTTGTCAACTTTGTGCACTTGTTTGTCCAGTGGGGGCTATTAAGTTAGGCCTTGTTGAGATTAAGCCGGGTCACAAAGGCAACCCAGCAGAAATTGATGTAGGATCTCAACGTCTTCATCGCTATCACCCAGTAAAGGCTAATCAAGAAAATTAATTAGCTTGCCTTATATAAAAATCGAACTACAATTTTGCCTTTTACAAAGTTGTAGTTCGATTTTTAGTCTATTACTACGCCACGTCGCTATTAAATTACTGCAAGGGGTTCTTTTTTGTTTGGTGATGGAAACTCTTTTTGTAAAGCGAGTAGTTCATCATCACTTAGTTCAATATTACCAGCTGCAACATTTTCTTCAGCATGTTTTGGGTTACTGCTCTTTGGAATAGCAAGGACATTTCCAATTCTCAAAACCCATGCAAGCATGATCTGACTAACGGTCACATGGTGATCTGCGGCAATTTCTTTTAGTAGCGGATTCTCAGTTAACTTTCCCGATAAGCTATCACCTTGTGCAAGCGGGGAATAGGCTATTAATGGGAGTTGATGCTGTTTCATTAAGGGAAGGAGGTCAAATTCAATTCCGCGACTATCGAGATTATAGAGATCTTCGTTGGCAACGCAATCAGTGCCATTTTTTAGGCGCCATAATTCTTCAAGATCACTGACATCGAAGTTTGAGACCCCCCATGCTTTAATCTTTCCTGCCTTTTTAACTCTTTCTAATTCGTTGACTGTTTCTGCTAACGGAATCCCACCCCGCCAGTGTAAAAGATAAAGGTCAAAATAGTCTGTTCCTACGGCTGCTAAGCTTTGATCTAAACTATGCTCAAGTTTTATCTTACTGGCATTTGAAGGAAGAACTTTATCAATTAAGAATAGCTTTTCTCGGCTATATGGTTTGATGGCCTCAGCTACAAGCGCTTCAGAACGACCATCGCCATACATTTCCGCCGTGTCAATAGCTTGTGCGCCAGCGTCAATTGCTGTTTGGATTGCTTTAATTTCTGTTGAGCGATTGACGAGGGAATCACCCATATTCCATGTTCCAATTCCAATTGCAGGCATTGAAACATTATTGATTGTGACTTTTTTCATCTTGCGCAGCTCCTTTCTGTTTTCCTACTTTTATTATATTCTTTTTAGTCAATGGGCCCTAGCATATTAGTTGCATTTTATTTGAAAGCATTTAACATAGACAGTGAATAAGAAAGAAAGGAAGCATTCTTTATGGCTAATGAATTACAAAACCGTAATAACTTATTTGATAGTTTGATGAACATGCGTAACTGGATGAACGATGATTTCTTCTCTAACCTAACTCCAGTTGCTGATCACATGAAGACAGATGTTACAGAAGATGACAAGAATTATACCGTAAAGATTGACATGCCTGGATTTGATAAGAAGGATATTCACATTAATTATGCTAATGATATTTTGACAGTTACTGGTCATCGGGATACCTTTGATGATGATGGTGACAAGGATGGCAACGTTTTGCATTCTGAGCGGCGGTATGGCCAAATGAGTCGGCAATACCGTTTACCAGATGTAAATAAGAAGGATATCAAGGCTCAATATAAGAATGGTGTTTTGACAATTACTCTTCCTAAGAAGGACGAGACTGATGACGATGAAAATCATATTGATATTGAATAATTAAATTAAGTTAAATAAGGAGGTTGAGAAAAAACAAAAGTTTTTTTCAATCTCCTTATTTTTTTGTTCGTTTCTTGAACATATGTTCGGCAAAGGATATAATAGTATTTACTAAAGCAATGGAGGTACATTACAATGGGGCAAACATATATGGCAATTGATTTAAAATCATTTTATGCCTCGGTCGAATGTACTGAGTATGGGCTCGATCCTTTAAATGTTAACCTAGTAGTTGCCGACGAATCGCGAACTAGTAAGACAATTTGTCTTGCCGTCTCACCAGCTTTGAAAAAATTTGGCGTTGCTGGTCGTCCGCGATTGTATGAGGTAGAACAACGGGTAGCGTACTTGAATAATTGTCGTGCCGAAGAAATGGCTCGCCAGCGATTATCACCAGTTGTTTCAATCTATCGGAATGAACTATTAAAATCACCGGAACTTAAAATTGGTTATAAGATCGCACGTCCACGAATGAATTTTTATCTTGAAAAAAGTGCCGCCATCTATGAAATTTATTTACGCTATTTACCACCAGAAAAGATCCACGTTTATTCTATTGATGAGGTAATGATGGATATTACTGATTATCTTAATGAATACCATGTTAGCGCCCGTTCCTTAGCTAAGGAAATTATCCAAACAATCAAAGCAGAGACGCAAATTACTGCAACGGCAGGGATTGGGACCAATCTTTTCTTAGCGAAAGTAGCGATGGATATAGTAGCTAAACGAATTCCAGGAGATAAAGACGGGGTCCGGATTGCACAGATGAATGAACATACTTTTCGCCGTTACCTTTGGGCGCACCAGCCCCTAACAGACTTTTGGCGAATTGGTCCTGGATATGCGCGCCGACTAAAAAAGCTGGGTCTGCATACAATGGGAGATATTGCTCGTTGTTCATTGGGAAAATTATCTGATCCAATGAATGAGGAAGTATTATACCGCGAATTTGGAAAAAATGCGGAAATCATTATTGACCATGCATGGGGATACGAGCCCGCGTCCATTAAAGATATCAAGAATTATCATTCATCTGATCACGGGATATATTCTGGCCAGGTATTACCACGACCTTATAGCTTTACAGAAACCCGGTTAGTGATTCAAGAGATGGTTAATTCGCTAGCTCTTCAGTTAACCAAGCAAAACTTAGTAACTGATCAAGTTGCTTTAAGGATCGCATATGATATTTCTAACATATCTGAGGATTACCAAGGGTCATTAGTGACAGACTTCTATGGACGCCAGGTACCAAAGCCAATGCATAGAAGGACTAATCTTCCCTTACCAACTTCATCTGGTACAGAATTAATGGAGGCATTTATGAAGCTATATGATTCTGGCCTTGATCGGCGATTGACAGTTCGCAAAATTACGGTAATAGCGAACCACCTTCTCTCACCAACGCTTGCTCGATTGGCGAATTATAATGAGCAGTTAGATTTATTTACTGACTCAACAAAAAAACATAAAAATCGTTCCCAAGTTCAAAAAAATGATCAAAAACTGCAAAGACTTGTCCTTGATTTGCAAAATGAATATGGTAAAAACGCCATTATTCGAGCGGCTGATTTGAAAAAAGGTGCCACTATTTTAGAAAGAAATAATCAGATTGGGGGACATCAAGCATGAGGGAAAATGAAGATCTATTGAAAATAGAAAAAAGCTTGTTCAGTGATATCTCAAAATATCGGGATATTATCAACATCCCTCGACATATTTCTCAAGCTCATACACCAATGTCCACGAAAGATCGGGCTGCTCAGTTTTCTCCTTTTGCAGCCTTGACTGGCTATCATCAATTATTAGCAAAGGTAGGGGAAAAGTATGGTCATAAAACTTATCCCACAGCTGAGATGAGGCATCGAATAAAATTTCAACTTGCCATGATTGAACGAGATCAATCGCATCCGATAGTAAAGGTTGAATTTTTTAATGGTAGAACAGGTTTTTATGAAGAATACACAGGTCAATTAAAACGAATTGATCATCATGCTCATCACCTAATATTTGATGATGGAAAAAAGATTGTAATTCAAAATATTCGTAAAATTAAAAGAGACCAGCAAAACTGATCTCTTTTAACGCAAGGTATAAGTTAAAATGCTTGAATAAGTTTCATAATTCCGAAAACAATCAAGAATGTTGAAACTAACCATACCACTGTAATAGCAGAAAGTAATGGGCTAAATAAAAGAATAACCCCTAATACCAAGCTCAAAATTGCTAGAATTACAATGAACCAGTAGTATCCTCGATGAAATTCCTTGAAAAACTTGGCACTGAGCAATTCAGTGATTGAGTCAAGAATAAACCAGATAGCGAAGATAATAGCAATAAAGAGTACACCAAAACTTGGTTGGAACAGAAAAATAATTCCTAAAATAATATCTAAAATTGCAGAAAAAATTAACCAACCTGATGATTCTTCCAAGACTTGACTAATTTGTTGACGGAACCATAATTCATAAATTCCGCGGAAAATAAAAGCAATTCCAGCAACAATGGCTAAGAAGTGAAGGGTTTTATCTGGGCGCATGAATGATGCGATTCCAGCAATGATAAATAAGACCCCGATAATTAAGCTAAACCAGTCAAAGCCTCTTTTAGTTTCTTCAAACATTGAAAAACCTCCCTAAAAATAAAATCATTAATATCATAATTCAATTGGATTGATAAAACAAGAAGAAAGAGATTATCAATAAAGTAGTTATAATAAAAGTAGTTATAATATTAGGATGAAATAGCAAAAGGGGGGGCGAGACAGAAGTCACTTATGACTTCGTTTTTCGACGCAAAGCTAGCTCTGGGAGTCCCCGTAAGCAACAATAGGCCTCCAACGTTCGTTTTTGCCGGACGTTGGAGGCCTATTGTTGTACTGCATATTTGCTTTTTATGAAAGCAACTTGACTTATGTTATAGTCCCTTTTGTCGTAATTTTCCAGGAAATTAAAGGTGCTCTTTAATCCCGTTGGGAAAATCCTTATCAATCTCCTTTAAGATTGGTAATAATGAATTGACATATTCATGATATGCTTCAATTGGCTTTAGATCTTTTGCTCGTGATTGTAGTAAGGTAAGAGCAATATCGTGCGCTCTTTGTTCATTTGTAATCATCTTTTACCACCTCAGTTATTCAGTTTATCAGATTTTCCACCTACTAACATAAATTGTTTAATAACTTGATGAAAAATCGTTTGATCAAGTATGATTGTTACTGCAAAACCAATTGTAGTTCCGATAGTATTGCTAATCAAATCATCCACATCAGCAACTCTTCCAATATGGAAAAGAAGGTCGCAAACAAATTGGTTACACTCGATAAATAGGCTGAAGAAAAAGCCATAGAGAATAGCACGACTGAAAGGCATTTGGTGATTAATCAAATAAAGATAAACTCCTAGTGGTAAAGTCATCACAATGTTTAAGAAAAATTCTTGGCTGAGTCCTTGGAGGGGGATGATATTAAATGGTACCCCGTGAAAATAAAATAAAAGTTTATTAGCAGAACTAAAATTAAATATTGAAGGGGTTAAGCAGAGCCAGTCAATTGCAGTTAAGTAGATAAAAAAGGTTGCAATTGTAATATGCTGGCCAAAGTTAGGAAATTTTTCCCAAAGGTGGTTATGGGTGATAAGGACAGAGCCTGCAAAAAAATAAATGAAAAATGGGATCCAATGAACTAGTGCGTGCAATGTAATTTCTCCTTCTACGAAAAATACTATACAATAGGTTTTCAATGTTATATATCATAGTTGATTTTTTTAGTAATGGCTAGTAAACCTGCCTAGGATTAATAAAACTTCAATTATTGAGGAAGAGAGGATTATGGCAGAAAAACAAGAATTTACACGTAAACTTAAAAGCCGTCATATTCAATTAAGGGCGCTTGGTGGAACGATTGGGACGGGATTATTTCTCGGAGCGGGGAAGGTAATTCACGTCATTCTTTTAGCATATTTAATTACTGGAATTATTTGTTTTGGAATTATGCGAGCCCTAGAAGAATTGCTTCTTTCCGATTTACATTATCATTCGTTTATGGATGCGATTCGGGATTATCTTGGTAATCGTGTGAGTTTTGTAATGGGCTGGACATATTGGGCGTGTTGGCTAGCATTGGCGATGGCCGAAGTTACCGCCATTGGCTTATATTTTCAACTATGGTTTTCTCAAGTTCCCCAATGGCTACCGGGATTAGGAACTTTCCTATGTTTCCAGCGTTGCTACCACAAGTTTTCTCTTTGTATGGGCTATCATCATTTTGGTACACCTAAGATATATTCGGCAGCAACTACAATCAAGGACTTTTAAGATGCCAGGCGCATCTTTTACTGACTATATTATTTTAGTTTTTCTTTTTATTGTGCTAATTATTTTATGTATAGAGAAGCAAACTTTAATTGCTCTTATACTAACTTTAGCTTGGTTTGCAATTCTTGCCGTTGCTTCATTAACACAAAAGAAAGCATAAAAAATTCCCCGAGTTTTCGGGGAATTTTTACTAACGATTCAAATGTAATTTACGTTGACACTCGGGACAAATGCCATGGACTTCGATGTTATTTCCTGTAACTAGATAACCAGTCTTTTCATGAGTCATAACCGTTAATTCTTTCGTGATTGCAGTAAAATGCTCATCAAAAACATCAGAGATCTTACCACAATTATCGCAGACGACATGATAATGCGGATGGCCGAAATAGTCAAAGTGGGCACTACCATCACCATTTTTTAGCTCAATTACAAGATTGTAATCAACGAAGAGCTTTAGAGTATTGTATACAGTTGCCATGCTGATATTGGCAACTGAGTCTTTAAGGTCATCATAAATCATTTCAACGCTCGGATGAGTATGATGGTTGATTAAGTAATTTAAGATGGTTTTCCGTTGGGGAGTAAGACGAACCTTGTTTTCGCGGAGATGGTCAAGCGCTCGATCAAATTCTGCTTCTGCCATAATGTCGTCCCCTTTCTTAAAATAATTATAATCTAATAACATTATAACATTTACATTCACTAATTCAAAACCTATAATATTTAGCAGTCAGATAATAATTATTCTAAAGAGGGAGAGAGTGATATGGCTCAAAGTATCGCACGTAATGGAAAAAGATATCGTCGCTTTTGGTTTATTTTTACTTTATTAGTTGGTACCTTTACGATGTCAATTAGTCAATCATCGTTGTCAACTGCCTATCCAACTTTAATGAATGCTTTTGGGGTTTCAGCATCAACAGTTCAATGGTTGACGACTGGTTTTATGCTCGTAATGTGTGTCAGCATGCCAATTAGCCCATGGATGCTCAACAATATGAGTTTTAAGGCAATGTTCATTGGAGCACTGGGGCTATTTGATATCGGATCTTTGATGATTGTTTTAACACCATCATCTTGGGGAATTAATGGCTTTTGGTTTATGATGATTGGACGGGCCATGGAAGCTTTTGCTGTCGGAGTTTTATTCCCATCTTATCAAACCGTTTTGCTTGAAATTACGCCTAAAGAAGAGCGGGGTTCAACAATGGGAATTGCTGGTTTAGTAATGGGATCCGCTCTTGCCTGTGGACCGATTGTTTCAGGAATTGTTCTAAAATTCTTTAGCTGGAAGAGCCTTTTTATCCTGTTCATGCTTGTCATTTCGGTAATTATTTTAATGGCTGCTAGTGGGTTGATCCAAGATGTAATGGAGCGGCATGAAACAAACCTTGATTGGCTATCAGTAATCTTACTAGTTGGATTGATTGGGATTATGTACGTTGTTGACCAAACCGGAAAAAAGAATCCTGCATGGGGAATAAATACAGGAATCTTTATCGTTAGTCTTATTGCGGTTATCTGGTTCTGTATTCGGCAGCTTCATCTCAAGCATCCACTGTTGGAATTGCGGGTATTGAAGACTTTTAATTATGATTTAGCAATTCTTTTGACATCAATTTCGTATATCGCATTAATTGTAACGACAATTATTTTTCCTCTTTATTATCAAGGAGTATTGAAAGTTAATCCATTTGTTTCAGGAATGTCCCTAGTGCCGGGAGCAGTTTTTCTTAGTATTTTGAATCCTTTGTCCGGAAAATTAGCTGATAAGATTGGGTTTAAACCGACAATGCTGGTAGGAATGTTTATGATTATTATCGGCTGGGTTGCTGGCTTAACCGTCCTTAACCATCTCAGCTTGCTGGGAATGATCATTTGTGCAATGGTGATTGAAGGAGGAAATGCGTTTGTGATGATGCCAGCTGTTACACTGGGAGCAAATGCTTTGCCAGATGAATTAGTACCCCATGGAACAGCCGTAATTACGATTGTCCGGCAAGTTCTCGGTTCCGCGGGTGTTACTATTTCAACACTGATCTTAACGGTTGCTACTACAAATGCACTTCAGCGGGGAAGTTCGGCTCAAATCGCTTCCCTTCACGGCTATCATTTAGTATTTATCGGCATGATCATCACTGAATTGATTGGTCTCATACTAGCATTTATGCTAAAAAATACTAATAAAGAAAAAAGTACAAAATAACCAAAAATTCGTATATAAAATAGGGAGGAGGTAATTTCTGCTCCCTATTTATTTAAAAAAGAGGTATTAATAATGACACTTAAACGACCACGATGGGCTAATACTACACCGGAAATGCAAAACTATTATGATCACTATTGGGGATTTCCAGTTCATGATGACCAGCAGTTATTTGCAATGTTATCTTTAGAATTATTTCAGGCCGGTTTAACCTGGCAAACAATCTGGCGGCGACGAGAAGCATTTAATCAGGCATTTGCTAATTTTAATATTGAAAAAGTTGCGTGCTTTACTGATGAGGATATTAATCGATTATGTGAAGATGAAACTATTATTCGTAATCGTTGTAAAATATTAGCGGTAATTAATAATGCGCAAGTGATTTTAAAATTACGGAAAACGGGAAAGACATTTGACAATTATGTGTGGCACTTTGTTGGTGATCAACCTCAAGACTTGGGATTAACTACCGATATTAAATTAGCTCCTAAAACACCGGCTTCAGAAGAAATAGCCAAGCAAATGCGGAAGGATGGCTTTAAATTTGTTGGCCCGACAATTATTTACTCTTTCATGACGGCAGTGGGGATGGTCAATGCCCGTTTGAAGTAAGAATGTATGGATTAACATTGATTGTTGGTTAATAATTGTGCTAAGATTATTCTCGTTATAAAGCAATTCCCGATAGGATTCACGTCTGAACGTGAAGATGCCTTGTAACCGCAACTACAAACTATTTGAAAGTTTCAATAGAATATGGGGGAATTAGAAAATGGCAGAACGACATTTATTTACATCCGAATCAGTATCAGAGGGACATCCAGATAAGATTGCTGACCAAATCAGTGACGCGATTTTAGATGAATTGCTTAAGAAGGATCCTGATTCACGGGTTGCAGTGGAAACATCAGTTACTACTGGATTAGTATTAGTCTTTGGTGAAGTTTCTACTAAGGCCTATGTTAATATCCAACAGATTGTGCGGGACACAATTCGTAAGATCGGTTATACAGATGGCAAGTACGGTTTCGATGCTGATAACTGTGCGGTTATCACTGCGATCGATGAACAATCACCAGACATTGCGCAAGGGGTTGATGACTCCTTAGAAACGCGTGAAGGTGAAGCTGACCCGCTTGATAAGATTGGTGCCGGTGACCAAGGATTGATGTTTGGTTACGCTACTGACGAAACACCTGAATACATGCCATTGACATTGGTTTTAAGCCATAAATTAATGCGTAAGATTGCTCAACTACGTAAGGATGGTGTTATCTCTTACCTTCGTCCAGATGCAAAGGCCGAAGTAACTGTAGAATACGATGAGAATGACAAGCCATTACGTGTTGATACCGTTGTTTTAAGTACCCAGCATGATCCAGAGGTTTCACTTGATCAAATTAAAAAGGATATTAAAGAACAAGTGATTGAAGCAGTCATTCCAGCTGAGTACCTTGATGACCAAACTAAGTACTTCATTAATCCAACCGGTCGCTTTGTAATCGGTGGACCTCAAGGGGATGCTGGTTTAACTGGACGAAAGATTATTGTTGATACTTATGGTGGAGCTGCCCATCATGGTGGTGGAGCCTTTTCTGGCAAGGATGCTACTAAGGTTGACCGTTCTGCTAGTTATGCTGCGCGCTACATTGCTAAAAACATTGTTGCAGCGGGTTATGCTAAGAAGGCTGAAATTCAAGTTGCTTATGCCATCGGGGTAGCAGAACCAGTATCGATCATGATTAATACTTATGGTACCGGTACCCGTTCAGAAGAAGAATTAATTGCCGCTGTTCGAAAAGTATTTGATTTACGTCCAGCTGGAATTATTGAAATGCTTGACTTGAAGCGGCCAATTTACAAGCAAACTGCTGCTTATGGTCACTTTGGTCGGACTGATGTGGATTTACCATGGGAACACCTTGATAAAGTTGACGAATTAAAAGAAATTTTAGGCTAATAATTTAGTTACACGCTTGCAATCATTAACGGTGGTTGTTAAAATAGGCGTTAAATATTTGATCGTAATAGAAATAGTAGTTTTTGACGAGGTCAGCAGAGATCCTGTGGTGGTGTGAACAGGAGACTGGTCATTTACGAACTCATCTAGATGTGATTATTACTGAATTTTAGTAGGTAATGACGTTTACCGCGTTAAGGTCCTAAGCGCCATGGATTCCATGGAAAACGGGTGGTACCGCGGAGTTATTTCGTCTCGTAGATTGATTTCTACGGGACTTTTTTATTACGATTATTAAAATCAGAACAAGGAGTAGAAAATATGGCTTACGATCATAAGACGATTGAAAAAAAGTGGCAAAAGTTTTGGAAGAAGAATGAAACTTTTAAAGCAGACCTTAATAAGGACCAAAAGAAGTATTATGCATTAGACATGTTCCCATATCCATCTGGTCAAGGACTCCACGTTGGTCACCCAGAAGGTTATACAGCTACGGATGTAATGTCACGGATGAAACGGATGCAAGGATTTAATGTCTTACATCCAATGGGGTGGGATGCATTTGGATTACCAGCTGAACAATACGCATTAAAGACTGGCCACAACCCTAAGGACTTTACGAACAAAAATATTGATCATTTCCGTGACCAAATCCAATCACTTGGCTTCTCATATGACTGGGACCGGGAAGTAAATACGACTGATCCTAAATTCTACAAGTGGACTCAATGGATTTTTGAACAGCTCTATAAGAAGGGGCTTGCTTACGAAAGTGAAATTATGGTTAACTGGGCCCCTGATTTTATGGGTGGGACAGTTGTTGCCAACGAAGAAGTTGAAGATGGCAAGACTAAACGTGGCGGCTATCCCGTCTATCGTAAGCCAATGCGCCAATGGGTTTTAAAGATTACTGCTTATGCGGATCGTTTGATTGATGATCTTGATCTTGTTGACTGGCCGGAAAGCGTTAAGGAAATGCAACGTAACTGGATTGGTCGTTCAGAAGGTGCTTCAGTATTTTTCCCAGTTGTGGGGAATGAAGATACTAAGATTGAAGTGTTTACGACGCGGGCAGATACGCTCTTTGGTGCTTCTTATGTTGTTCTTGCTCCCGAACAAGAATTAGTTGATCAATTGACAACACCAGAACACAAGGCGGAAGTTGAAAAGTACAAGGAAGAAGCATCACGGCGGTCTGATCTTGAGCGGACTGACTTAAACAAGGACAAGACTGGTGTATTTACTGGTTCTTACGTTATTAATCCAGTTAACGGTGAAAAACTACCAATTTGGATTAGTGATTACGTGCTTGCTTCATATGGAACTGGAGCAGTAATGGCTGTTCCTTCCGGAGATCAACGTGATTATGACTTTGCTACTAAGTTTGACTTGCCAATTAAGCCTGTTATTGAAGGAACAGATGTGTCAGAAGGTGCTTTTGATGGTGACGGTAAACACATTAATTCTGGTTTCCTTGATGGCTTGAACATTGCTGATGCAAAGCAAAAGATGATTGATTGGCTTGAAGAACACGATGCTGGTCATAAGAAGGTTAACTACCGTCTTCGTGACTGGATCTTCAGTCGGCAACGTTACTGGGGGGAACCAATTCCAGTTATCCACTGGGATGATGGGACAACCTCATTAGTTCCAGAAGATGAACTCCCACTTGAATTGCCAAAGACTGATAACATCGAACCATCAGGAACTGGTGAAAGTCCATTGGCGAATGTTGAAGATTGGGTTAACGTTTATGACGAAAATGGTCGTCATGGTCTTCGTGAGACTAATACCATGCCACAGTGGGCCGGTTCATCATGGTACTGGCTTCGGTACACCGATCCTCATAATGACAAGGAATTTGCCTCAAAAGAAGCGCTTGATTATTGGTCACCAGTTGATCTCTATGTTGGTGGGGCTGAACACGCTGTTCTTCACTTGCTCTATGCTCGATTCTGGCATAAGGTTCTTTATGACCTCGGTCTCGTACCAACTAAAGAACCATTCATGAAGCTTGTTAACCAGGGGATGATTCTTGGTTCAAACCATGAAAAGATGTCGAAGTCCAAAGGTAATGTTGTTAACCCTGATGACATTGTTGACCAATATGGGGCTGATACTTTACGTCTTTATGAAATGTTCATGGGACCACTTGAGGAATCTGTGCCTTGGGATGAAAAGGGACTTCATGGTGCTAATAAGTGGGTTCATCGTGTATGGCGGTTGTTAATGGATGATAATAACCACCTCCGTGACCGGGTATCTACTTTCAACGATGGCAAGCTTACCAAGGTTTACAATCAAACTGTTAAGAAGGTTACCGAAGACTACGAACGGATGCACTTCAATACGGCTATTTCTCAATTGATGGTCTTTGTAAACGAAGCCTACAAGGTTGATGATTTACCAGTTGAATACATGAAAGGCTTTGTAAAGATGATTGCCCCAATCATGCCTCACATGGCTGAGGAACTCTGGAGTCAATTCGGTGAGAGTGAGACAATCACTTACCAACCATGGCCAACTTACGATCCAAAAGCCTTAGTTGAAGATGAAGTTGAAATGATCGTTCAGGTTAACGGTAAGGTACGGGCTAAGATTAAGATGGCCAAGGATACTGACCGTGATGAAGCACAACAACTTGCTTTAGCAAACGAACATGTTAAGAAGTTTACTGACGGCAAAGACATTAAGAAAGTCATTGTTGTCCCTAACAAAATCGTTAATATCGTTGCAAAATAGTAAATTAATGAAGAGCAGGGAATTTATATTTTCCTGCTTCTTTTTATTTGAGGAGACCAGTTATGGAAATAGTGAGTTACCCAGCAATTTTTACCCCGAAAGATAATGAAATTCAAGTTGATTTTCCAGATTTACCGGAAGCATTTACTCAGGGAAAAACAATGGATGAGGCAATGGATTTTGCTAAATTGGGCTTAGCGATTACCCTTAATGATAAGCTCGGCCACTTTGAAGAGCCCCCTGCCGTAAGCTCATTAGAGATATTAGAGCAACAACATCCAGATCAAATCATTAAAATGGTAACTGTCGATTTGGAACAATACTAGGTTAAAGAAATATTAAAAAGAGTAAATCGAATTGCGCCAGCTTTTTATTCACGATAAAATGATTAAGATTGCGTAAACTCGATTAAAATAAAAAAGGTAGGATTGCAACAAATCATGGAAGAAAATAAAGTAAATGATTTGAGCAGCACCACCGTTAAAAAAGATTCGCGAACAAAAATGATTACAGGATCAGCTTGGATGACAGCTGGTAGTATTACTTCGCGAATCTTAGGGGCGCTGTACATTATTCCGTGGGTCACATGGTTAGGAGCTTACAGTAATGAAGCGAATGCCTTATATGCTCAGGGTTACAATATTTATAATATGTTTTTAGTGATTGCAACGGCAGGTATTCCTTCTGCAATTTCTAAAATGGTCGCGCATTATAATGGAATAAATCAGTATGGCGTTAGTCGCCGACTGTATCATTCTGGAATGTACGTTGCGATGGCAATGGGTGTAATTTGTACGACAGTAATGATGTTTGGGGCCCGTTTAATGGATAATGGAGATCCAAATATGATTCCGGTTATCCGTTCATTAGCTTGGGCTATTTTGATTATTCCGGGGATGTCGATTACCCGAGGATTTTTACAAGGATATAACTGGATGGCACCCTCGGCAATTTCACAATTTGTTGAACAGCTTTTTCGGGTTATTTATATGTTGGCGGCTACTTATTTCATCATGAAGATTCAAAATGGTAATTGGGTTAGTGCTGTTTCCCAATCAACATTTGCGGCCTTTATCGGGGCAATTGGTGCAGTGATCGTCTTGGGAATTGCCTGGATGCGTCACCAACGTGAAATGAATGACTTGGTTGCACATGGTGAAGTAAACACTGAGGTTTCAACCCAAACATTAATTTTTAAGATTATTTATCAGTCAATTCCGTTCATCATTATTGAATCAGGGGTAACGATTTTCCAATTAATTGACCAATATACTTTTAAACGGATGATGCCATTAGTTGGTCACTTTACTAAATATCAGATGGATGTTACTTATGCCTTGTTTGCGTTCAATGCCAATAAGCTTTACATGATTGTTATTTCATTGGCTTCCGCATTAGCCGCAACAGTTATTCCTTTGCTTGCGACAGCCCGAGCCCAGAACGATCAAGAGGATATGCGGAAACAGATTCAAAATGTTCTCTTGCTATTCTATTTCGTGATGATTCCGGCAGCTCTTGGATTATCCGCGGTTGCCCAGCAAATCTACACCGTCTTTTACCGTTATGATGCGGCAGGGGTCGTGGTACTGCAATTTGCGGCTTACATTTCGATTATGTTAGGCTTGTATACTGTGGCCGCAGCGATGATGCAGGGGATTTCTGAGAATAAAAAAATGATGATGTTCTTAGCCATCGGAATCGTAATTAAATTTATCCTCCAGTTCCCATGTATTTGGATTTTTGAAGGATTAGGACCACTGGTTTCAACTGGGCTTTCAATGTTTGTGATTAACTATATGATCCTGCATTCCTTTAATATGGAATTTCACCTACGATTTGATAAGATGGCCCTACCAACTAACCAGATTTTAGCTTACTCCTTAGTGATGTTTGCTGGGACAAAGATTGTAATGTTAATCATTGGCCATTTTGTTAGTCCATATGGGCGCTACACAGCTTTCTTCTCCTTGATTCCAGGAGTAATAGTCGGAGCAGGAATTTATCTTTACCTCTGCTTAAAGTCACGCCTAGCTGATCAGCTATTGGGACCACGAGTAGCAAGGTTACGAACGATTTTACACATTAAATAACAATGCACACAAAAAGGTTCAGAGTGAGAATTTGCTCTGAACCTTTTTAATGTCCTAAAATTTCTTAATTCAAAAAACCAATATGGTGGTCTTCATTCATCCCCTCCATCTTTTTCATGAAGGTTGGGAGAGCACGACTAATTTGGTGAGGGAGAACGACATACTGGCTTTCGGCGATCTTTTCTGCAATCGCACTGTGCGCATAAACGGCAGCGAGGACGGCTTTATCTGCCTTCTCGTTAAACTCAGCAGTGAAACCTCCCACCATCCCGGCAAGAGTATCACCCATTCCACCAACCGCTTGGGCCGGGGTACCGATTGGCAATTGATATACTTGGTCACTAGTATAAATTTCCGTATGGTGTTTCTTTAAGACAACAGTAGCACCAAGTTTTTCTTGAGCCGCCTTGTTTTTATTTTCGGTTTGATCACCAATCTTGATTCCAGAGAGCCGTTGCCATTCCATTTCATGAGGAGTATAAATAATGTTTCCCTGTGGTTGTTCAAGCTTTTCCATCGCCATAAGGGTAATTGCTGACCCATCAATGATCACATTTTGTTTCTCGGTTGTATGAGCAAAAACATTCTTCAAAATTCGTAAACTTGTTTCATCATTTCCAAGACCTGGCCCAACAACCACACTGGTAGCAGCTTTAGTAAGATCAGCGACTAAGGCATCATCAGTAAAATCAGCGAACATCGCTTCTGGCAACTGCGCATGGAGGGCACTAGCGTTGATTTCATCAGTGGCAGTTGTTACAAGACCGGCACCAGCACAGACAGCCGCGGTTGACGCCATAATAATTGCGCCACCAAAATTACGATTGCCACCGATAAGGGTAACCTTACCAAAAGTACCTTTGAAACTGTCTTCAGGACGGGGAGTAATAACATCCTTTAAGATTTGGTCAGTAAGTTTTTTCACAGTTAAGACTCCTTATTATTTTATTTAATAGACAATTTAATGGTATCATTAAAATTAGTCAAAGTAGAATATTTTGGAGGGATTAATCTTGACTGATTGGATGAAAGCCGCAGAGGCACAAAAAGAAAACTATTTAAATGATCTCGTCGCATTAATGAAGATCCCCAGTGTCCGTGATGATTCGGCGGCAACAGATGAATATCCGCTTGGCCCTCGTCCCGCCCAAGCGCTAAAAGCATTTTTAGAGATGGCAGAACAAGACGGTTTTAAAGTAAAGAACATCGATAACCTTGTTGGGTATGCTGAATGGGGTGAAGGTGATGAGACACTTGCCATTTTAGCCCATCTTGATGTAATGCCTGCTGGTAAGGGCTGGGATACGGATCCATTTGACCCAGTTATCAAGGATGGCAACTTATATGGTCGTGGTGCTTCTGATGATAAGGGACCTGGAATGGCCGCTTACTATGCCTTGAAGTATTTGAAAGATCAAGGTGTAAAGTTTAACAAGAAAGTTCGTTTTATTGTTGGAACTGATGAAGAAAGTAATTGGACTGGAATGCACCGTTACTTTGAAGTTGAACCAGCCCCAACACTTGGTTTTTCACCAGATGCGGAATTCCCAGTAATTAACGGTGAAAAGGGTCAAGTATCACTCTTACTTGATGTTCCTGCTGGCAATGGGAATGCATCAACACAACTAGTTAGTTTTGAATCTGGTTTGCGTTTCAACATGGTACCGCGGGAAGCAATGGCCCTTATTCGAACAGATAATCCTCAAGAAGTTACGAATGATTTTGGTCACTTTATTGAAGAAAATCCGGTTGAAGGTAATATTGAATCAACAGATAAAGGTCTTAAAATTACTGTCATCGGAAAAGCTGCCCATGGAATGGAACCAGAAAAGGGAATCAATGCAGCAACCTACCTTGCAAAGTTCTTAAACCGATATGACTTTGGTGGGGGCGCAAAGAGTTTCATTGAATTCTTAGCTGACTATCTTCATTTAGATACGCGAATGGATGGTTTTGATAGTGCTTACACTGATCCGGTAATGGGTGAATTGACCATGAATGCCGGAATCTTAAACTTTAATGCGGACAAGGGTGGTCACATTGATATGAACTTCCGCTTCCCTAAAGGCATGACACCAGATAAGCTAGAAGAAACGGTTAAAGCAATTGCTGATAAGTTGGAAATTAATGTTAAACAAGGACCAGCACAAGAACCTCACTATGTTGACCCTGAAGATCCAATCGTTAAGACATTGATGCAAGCTTATATTGACCAAACTGGAGATGTAAATGCAAAACCAGAAGTCGTTGGTGGAGGAACTTACGGTCGTTTAATGAAGCGGGGCGTTGCCTTTGGTGCTTTAATGCCGCATACACCAAATACAATGCATCAGGCTAATGAATATCAACCTGTTAATGATTTAATTACATCGATGGCGATTTACATGGAAGCAATTAATAATCTCGTTACTGATTAATTTTGTGCTAAAATAAAGACAGAAGATGGAGGTGTCAAGAATGAGTTATCAAAATATTCTTGTTGGTGTTGATGGTTCAAAGCAAGCTGATATGGCTTTTGAAAAAGCGGTTGACATTGCTAAGACCAATGATGCCAAGTTATATTTACTAAGTATTATCAATGGTGAACGTTATCCAAGTACTGGTCCTGGTGGATACGGCTTTGTTAGTCATAGCATTTATGATTCCGCAATCGAAACGATGCAAAAGAAATTAGCTGACTACAAGAAAAAAGCAGAAGCCGCTGGAATAAAAGATATTAAAACCGATGTGAAGGTTGGTAACGCTAAGGTTGAACTGGCGGAACGTTATCCTAAAGAAAATGATATTGATTTAATCATTATTGGCGCAACCGGATTAAATGTTGTCGGTCGTCTGCTCGTTGGTTCAACGGCTGCTTATACTATTCGTGAAGCACCATGTGATGTTACCGTTGTTAAAACAAACTTGAAGAATCAAAAGTTGGATATCAAGGAAACGACATATCCTGAAATGTAAAACATAAAGACTAGGAGAATTTTCTTCTAGTCTTTTCTAGTTTAAAAATGCAAATTCATAATTTTCACGTATATATACTATAGGACATTATGAAGGAGTGTTTTATTGTGTTAAATCGTCGTGCTATTACGAGTGCATTAATTGTTTTAACAAGTCTTAATGGACAACCGATTAAAGCGGACACTATCCAACAAGCACAATTTGATGCAAATGAAGATGTGAAACGTGCAAAGCCAATTGATGAAGAGACCTTAGTTAATCATGATGAAGAATATATTGATGCTTATTTAACAGAATATGAAAATGTTACTCAAGCAAAGGAAAATGAGCAAAATAATGCTTTGACAAGGGCAGATGAAGAGCCCGAGCATAAAATAGTCCAATCATCAACTGAAACTTCTGCTGAACAAAGGCGGCTGCTAGAAAAAGATAAAAAAGATGAGCAAGTTTATCAACCTCAACAACCTTCTGCAGGCCAAGCACGATTTATTAATCGAATAGCCCCAGCTGCTCAACAAATTGGTCGGGAATATGATTTGTATCCGTCAATTATTATTGCACAAGCGGCCTTAGAGAGCGATTGGGGATGCAGTACGTTGGGAAAGGCGCCTAATAATAATCTTTTTGGGGTTAAGGGGTATTTTACCCGTCAAACAGTTGCTCAACCCACGACTGAATATGACGAGCAAGGACATAAGTTTCAGGTTGTTAGTAATTTTCGGCAGTATGCAAGTGAATATGAAGCGTTAAGAGATTATGCTCAAACATTAGAAGCCCCACTTTATCAAGGAGTTCACTGTCAAAATACCAAAAATTATCGTGAAGCTACACGAGCACTTTGCGGACGATATGCAACAGATCCGGAGTATGATCGGAAGCTAAATCAGCTGATTGATACTTACCAACTTACTAAATATGATGATCAAGTTAACATCAGCAATGAAAAGGCTAATCCTGTTCCGGTGACAGACAGTAAAGAGGAGAGTAAGGTGACACCAATTGTTGACAAACATCCCGTTCAAGCGAGGAAAAACGATATTAATATCCCTCAATATGTTCCTTTGCTTGGTGGAGTGGGGACGGCAGGAATGATTGAAATTTTTCGTCGTTTGTTAAAGAAAAAGAAAGAGCATGATTAAAAGGTAAAACTCTAATCATGCTCTTATCAATTATTTAGCGTAACGACTTCAACCGTTCATCAATCATTGCTAAGACCGCCTCAACGTTCTTAGGATCTTCAAGGTCATAACGCTCTAAATCAATTTTCATTTTTGGACTAGCATCGTAATCTTTGTACCATTGCTTGTAGGCATTCCACATCTTGTAATAGTAATCCTTTAACTCTGGATTAGTATCAATTTGCTCGTAATCCCGCCCGCGCTTTTTAATTCGGTATAAGATGGTTTCAAAATCAGTTTCAGAATAAACCATTAAGTCTGGTGCGCGCTTAGGTAATTGTTGGAGGTCACTCATCATATTGTCGAGAAGCTTTAAGTATACTTCTAATTCAGTATCAGTGATGTTACCCTCGGCGTTATTTTCTCGCGTAAACAAGGCATCTTCGTAAATCGACCGGTCAAGCACATTGTTATCATCAGTGAGTGCTTGTTTAATCATTGAGAAACGCTTGTTTAAAAAATAAATTTGGAGTAAAAAGCCGTACTGTTTTGGATTTTTATAATACAGTGGTAAAACTGGATTTTCTCCGACTGGTTCAAAAAATGCTTTTGTATGTAAGTGTTCGGCAATCTTCTCGGTTAAAGTTGTTTTACCGACACCAATCATCCCTGCTGTAATAATCACCATAATGGCCCCTCTTTACTTTTTTGTCACAAAAAATATCTTACTACAAAATATTGTGGAATGACATAACTAATTTTACAATATTTGGTGGTTACCAGATTTAACTTATCGTGGTAAAAGTTATCGCATCTACATTGGTAGCGATTATAATAAAAGTAGAGATGTGATTAAATTTTAAAAATCTAATCATGTGAAAAATTAATATTAAGGAAGTAAAGATGAGAAAAGAAAGTGAAAGTGAAAATCGCGTTCAATTAACAATGGCCAAGCAGCAAGGAACATTAATTGAGGTTCATAACTTGCCAAATGATGATTATTTTAATGTCGGCTTTGTCGTTGCTCTCGATCCAGTATTTTGTTTGATGATCAGCATTGATTGGGATGGTAAAATCAACGGATTAATTGCTATCCGGATTAAAAGTATTCTTTATACGGAACGCCATAGTGACTACCTAATGGCGGTTTCTGAAAAAACTAAAGTTGCCCATGATCACAACTATTTTGATATTTGGCAAGTACAAAAATTTATTGATAATCATCCAGCAATTACCCAAGGGAACCTATTATCAAACCTTCTCAATGATTCCTATGAGAACCGCCTTCCAGTAGTGATTGGCACTGAAAAGTATAAGGGGAGTGATGATTTTACAGGAATAATTACTGCTCTCACACCCATTAAAGTAACAATTCATTACTATAATGACCATGACCTGTCATCATTATGGGAATATGATATTTTGCGAGCAAAGATTGACTATCTCCGTGTTCGAGGTACTCAAATGGCAACCGGGAAACAGATTTTTAATGATATTTTTAACGAAATGTGATTGCAATATGAGTTGAGATAGTTTAAATTAATTAAATGTTATTAACTAGATAAAACTGTTTACTAAAGAGGTTGAACAGCCATGAAAAAGAAAATAACAATTCGTGATTTAGCAAAAGAAGCTGGTGTTTCTGTAACCACTGTTTCGCAAATTTTGAATAATAAAGGTGATCGGTTCAGTACGGCGACCCAGGAACGTGTTTTAACATTACGGGATAAATATAAATACGTTCCTGACTTTAATGCCCGGAACTTAATTTTAAAGAGTGCCAAGACAATTGGGGTACTAGTTCCCAATATTGCTAACCCATTTTTTGGTACTTTTGTTGAGGGAGTGCAGAGTATTGCCCGTGAAGCAGAATTCATTCCACTTGTCTTTAGTGCCAACCGTGATCCAAAATTGGAAAAGTATTACCTTTCCCAGATGATTGAACGATCAATTAGTGGATTAGTGATTGCTAGTGCAACGATGACTACAGAGACAATTAAAGAAGTTATCTCCTTTAATGAGATTCCTTACATCTTGTTTGATCAGAATCATACGCAAGAGGGTGATCGAGTTCAAACGAATGATTACCTTGGTGGCCAAATTGCGGCTAAACACCTCATTGGACTTGGGCACAAACATATTGCCGTTCTTACCTCTGATAATCCAACTGAAAACTTAAATCACCGAATGAATGGGTTCAAAAATATTATTAAAGAAAATAACCTAAGTTTAGATCCTATTCACGATGTTATTCGGGCACCCTTGACGAAGAATGGCGGATATGAAGCAGCAAAAGATGTTTTAGCAACTGGTGCTTCTGCTGTTTTTGCGGCAAACGATGAAATGGCAATTGGATTGTTGCGTGGGTTGCACGAATTAGACGTTAAGGTTCCTGAAGATATTTCTGTAATTGGTTATGATAATATCTACTGGGACGACTATGTTTATCCACGATTAACTACGGTACAACAGCCAATTTTTGACCTTGGCGCTGGAGCTACTAAAATGCTCATTGAACAGATTAGCCATAGTAGTGCTGAAGCCCGCGTTCAAAACTTTCCAGTAAAATTAATTAAACGAGATAGTACAAGTTCCTATCGTCCAAAATAATATGGTATGATGATATTATCAATTAGATGCCAATTGTTTAAGGAGGAAATAAACAAATGACAAATCATGTAACAATTGTAGGTAGTTTAAATGTTGATACAACAATGAAGGTTAAGCGGATGCCATTACCTGGGGAAACGATTGCCGCTTTAAGTAAAACTAATGCTGCTGGGGGAAAAGGAGCAAACCAAGCCGTTGCTGCTGCACGTTCAGGCGCGGAAACAGCTTTTGTTGGTCAAGTTGGTGATGACGCTGGTGGTAAGATGATGATCAATGACCTCAAGAACAACAACGTCGACACAACTGGGATCCACGTTGACGATCAAGCAGGTACTGGATCTGCCGCCATCTTGCTTGATGAAAGTGGTCAAAACAGTATCTTAGTGTACGGAGGAGCTAACCAACAATTAAGCGTTAAGGAAGTAGAAGATGCTCGCGATCAAATTGCCGCTGCTGATTTTGTGATTGCTCAATTTGAAACTCCACAAGAAGCTACTTTACGGGCATTCCAAATTGCAAAGGAAAATGGTGTAAAGACAATCTTGAATCCTGCGCCTGCTCATGAAATTAACCCTGACTTATTGAAGTTAACAGACTTAATTATTCCAAATGAAACAGAAAGTGCTGCTTTAACAGGGATTATTATTACAGACGAAACTTCAATGCTTATGTCAGCTGCAAAGTTTGCTCAAATGGGTGTCCGTAACTTAATTATTACTGTTGGAGCAAAGGGTGCCTTCTACTGTACTCAAGATGGTTACAACTTCATTCCTGCTTTTAAGGTTAATGCTGTTGATACCACTGCTGCTGGTGATACCTTCATTGGTGCTCTTTCATCCCAATTAAAGCCTGATATGAGTAACATTGAAAAGGCAATTGTCTACGCTCAACGAGCAAGTTCATTAGCTGTTCAAAAGCTTGGTGCATTACCATCAATTCCTACTTATGACGAAGTAGTTGCTGCATCAAAGAATAACTAGATTTATTTAAATATAAATTAAAAATGGAAAGGCTGAGGAAAGCGAAAACTTTTCTCAGCCTTTCTATCTTTTTCAGCAACCTTGCGCTTAACGTATCAATTTAGTAAACTGTTGAACAAATAATAATGGAGGTTTTCTTTGTGAAAGCAGAATTTATTCTTAAGGTGGTTATTCCGCCATTTATCATCTTTGCGATTCTAGTATGGCTAACTGCTGAACATTATATCTCTGGATGGATAATGTACCTTCTATGGGTAATTGGTTTCGTGGTTGCAAATATCATTGTGACAAAGATTTCTACCCGGTGGAGTATCCAGCGAATGCGTGAGAAACGAGCAAAGGAAGAGAAAAATAATGATAAAAGTAATTAGACGGTGGATATCTAAGGTGATTTTAATTGCACTGATGGTAATTGCAATTGAAGTTCCCCCGATGGCAGTTAATTTTGCTCTACGTTATTCAAGGACTAACCAACTCATTGTGGATGGTTTTATGGCCTTATTCATTGGTTTGATGTTAGCGATTATTTGGTGGGCACACCGGACATATGAAGCTTATAACCAATTAGGACAGCCCGCAGGAATAAAGGTTGGTTGGATTGTTGGTGGTTACCTAGCGATTATTTTGGGAATGGATGTTCTTAGCTATCTCAATCAACTTATCTATCATCAAACTGAGACAGCGAATAATGCGGCACTAGGAAGCATGCTTGGTCATAATGAAGTAATTACGATCGTATTTTGTTTTTCGGCGGTTGTTCTAAGTCCAATTGCTGAAGAATTTATTTTTCGTGGTACATTGACAAATATGTTCTTTAAGCGTGGCAACATTTTGCCTAAAGTTATCCTCTCGGGGGTAGTATTTTCTACAGGTCATATGAGTACTAATCCCATTAGTTTCTTGATCTATGCTTATATGGGGATGGTCTTGGCCTATGTTTATTTGCGAACGGACGACATTCGAAATTCAATTGCAATTCATATGATTAATAATGCGTTTGCGATGTATGTACTCTTAGTTCAAGTTATCTAAAGCTAAACGTTGAAATCGCTTACAGATGGTGGTACATTATAAGTGTGGAAAGATTAGAGTGGTAAGATCCCCTATATCAATCTAGCACCGAAGAAGTTAATAGTAGGATAGAAGCAACATAAGTGTGACATGAAATTTTAGACTGAATATTTATGTAATAAGGTCACCAGGGTGCACTAGGTTGATGATATAAATGCGACTTTGCGGAAGTTAGAATCAAAAATGAATTAATAATTAGTTCCTTAGCAAAGTAGCAGATTCTTTCCGCGATAAACAAAAGAGGCTGGAAATGTTTCGGCCTCTTTGTTATTTTTAAATGGTAAAGAATTTAGGGAGGATAATAGATGTTTTTATCAACTGAGGGGTTTCCTCAAGCTCACCGCATTTTAGGGATTGTTAATGCGACCAGTCATTTGGCGATGCCTACCGAAGCAATTGATTCATTTGAGTCCATGGACCAATTATTTAGTGATGTTCAAGAAAAATTAAAGCGGCGGGCCAGTGAAAAAGGTGCAGATGGTGTTGTTGGGGTTCGTTTTACTACGGATGTTGCCAATATGCAGGTTGCACCCAAATTCTTGGTCCTAACTGCATATGGAACAATGATTCAATTTGTTAAATAAGAGCAAATTGAGGATTGTTAATAAAAATACTTGTAATTTTTGATGAGTTCGGTATACTTAATAATGTTACAAAATAGTTAGTGCCTCAGTGGCGGAACTGGCAGACGCGCAACGTTCAGGTCGTTGTATGGTTATCCATGTACAGGTTCGAATCCTGCCTGAGGCATTTTTTTGTATTTTAAATACTTTTCAATAGTGTCTAAATCGTTGATATATCAGCATTTTTGATTTTAGGTTTACACTATAGAACGCTATTTTTAATTAAATCCACGACAATTTCACGACAAAATAATATATCTTCTTGCCAACGTGGGCCACCTGTTTTTAGGTGGTTTTTTATTTTGCCAGTGGGAAATTAGAAACATCCCCAAAGAGGTTTTAAATCGAGTAGGGGATATTAATATCAGCGTTGCTAATATATGAGGTGGTAATTAGCTATTTATGGGTGTAAGAACTACTTAAATTGCACCGCTAACCGCTCATGAAGTGAGTTAGAAACTTTTATTAGTTGATGATTGTATTTAAATATTAATTGCCTGTTTTGTTTGAGTAGGGTAGGCGTTTGATGTTTGAAAATACCTAGACCATCAACAAAATGCAAGTGGGTAAATGGTATCTTGATTAAGCTATCGTTTAATTGCTTCTCGTTGGCTTGGATTAGGTTGTCTAATCGTTTAATATCACTCATCAATTTAGTATAGGTCTCATATCCAGCGCTAAAGTTAGAAAGGTTTCTCTCAAATGCTGTTAGGTTCATGAATGTATCACCTCTGCGTCTTAATCATTACTAGAGGGTTGTTCCAATGTTTGCTTAGTGTACTCGGGTAGGTGCTGTATTAATAGATTGGCTAATGATTATTCATCTTGATATTGTGGCATTTGATTAGCAGCGTTCATAATGTTATTAATTCCTAATTGGATGTCCTCAATTTCATAGCAATTATGGATTAACATATCAAAAATATCAGCAAGTCTTTTATTGTCTTTGGGGATGTCAATCTGTATAGTGGGGATATCGTACTTCTTAATCCATGAATTAAAGATACCCCGTGATACGCCACAATAGGTGTTAGCTTCTCCCTTGTTTAGATAAGGCGGGAAGCTGTTTTTAGTTTGAACATCCTTAATCGCTTCGCTAAGTGCATCCCCAATCATTGCTTTGATTGCTTCCTGTAAATCATCTGGCAACTGCACTTGTAAACTTTCCATCTTCTCAACTCCAATCATTAAACCGGCTTTTTACTTAATCGGTGTTTAAGTTCTTGATAGCCACTAACACCACTTGTATATAAGCCAATCATTTTATTTTCAGTGCTGATATACGCTTCTCGCTCATCACTAGTGAGGACTTCTGCAAATGCTGATACATCTTTAGAGAAACCTCTATCACGTTTGAGCTTGGCTGCATTGTGGCCCGTTGCTACCATGTACAACAAATTAGTTAGTTGCATAATTTCACGCCCTAAGTTGTCGCCTGTGTAATACTGCTGGATAGTATCGGTTAATTGCTTACGCAAATACTTTTCTAAGTCGTACAGGGTGTTACGCTTGGTTAGTTCCTGCTCCATTTCATTAAAGCGAGAAATATAGGCTAATTTAAATGCTAAGGCGTCACGTCCATTAAAGCCCATTGTTAGCAACATAAAGCCGTCTCGGTTCATATCATATGAGCGAACTGTTCGCCCGTCTTTGGTGATATAGGTTGAGGGGATGAAACAATCATCAAACTTCATTTTGCTAACGTGGTTCAACGTTTCTAAATCCACTGGGCTCAAATTTGGGTTCAGTGTTTTACTGGGCTCACTTTTGAGCCGAGTAAAATTACTCCAGTCACTTTTTAGGTGGTCAATATCACGCAAAATGTTTTTATGTTGCTTATGAAAAACTTTGGCCACGTCCCGACTATTAACTACTGCATTGCGATTTTTAATAATCACGTTGAATAAAATATCTGATGTCATGATTAAACCTCCATCGGTTCTTCAACTGTCAAATTAGGACACGGGTAAACGTCCTTAACACGCTTGACGTAAAGCATTTCTAAATTCCATTTCAGCTCATCAGCGCTTTTTTGCTCAATCTCTTTTCTGTCAGTGGTGTTGAACATGTCACCAACAAACTTATAAGCTAAGTCTTTTCGATATTTCTTAACTTTTTCCTTGCTATGAAACGCTCCATAAAGTGAAACTGCTGTGTTTGTGTCGTTCTTGTCGTAAATAGCAAGAATTAAATATCATTCATTCAAAACATCCTCTTACTTATCCTGTGTTACTACTGCGGTATTGTCTTTAATATCTGCTGTGGCGTACTCATCAATGAGCCAATCGCTCAACTTCTTATAAGTATCTGGCGTTACCTTGCGATGGTTGCGCTTAAAGATGTTGTCTAGCGTCCACCGACTTAAATCAAGTTGACGTCCAAGCGTTACAGTAGATAAATTGAGTTCCCCACGTTTCCGTTTTAATGCTGTAACTTGATTATCTGTTAGAAACATTGGCATCTAGTATCATCTCTTTTGATGTCAACAAATTGTTGGCTTACGGCTAATAAGATACACCCAACAAATAGTTAGGTCAACTATTTGTTGATTAAACATTAAAAAGGACTTATTATTATGTAGTGAAAGAGTGGTGAAAATCGTGTCGAAAAATAAAAAAGAGCCTATGAATAATAATCGAATTAAAGAAATTCGACTATCACAACATAAAACTCAAAAAGATTTAGCAAAATTATTAGGAGTTTCGGAGCAAGCAATTGCATATTATGAAAAAGCTTTGCGTGAGCCCTCTTTAGCCTCATGGGTAAAAATGGCTGATTATTTGAACGTTCCAACTCCATATTTACAAGGTATAAGTAATTACATAAAAGATGAAAGTGATAGCTTAGAACCTTTAATGTTTGATGAGAATGGGAAGATTAATTGGAACATAATTCAGAAATTATTTGAAAATGACCTTTCGACTCATGACTACAGTAAAAGACAGTTTGAAGAAGCAAATCTGATTATTGATGCACTCTTTTCAAATCAGCCAGAAGAAAAAGAAAACTATAAAAAAATAATAGCCGATTCAAAATTTACTAATGGTTTTGATGATTTACCTGAACCAGTTGCAGCGTATACTGGTACTCTTAGCAGGGTTAGTGAAATGTTTTTTAGTGCGCAGAAAGGTGATAGTGTCGCTAAAGAATGTATTCAAGAAATTGATGAATTATATTTTGAAAAATATGATCCTCATGTAGTCCATGAAGCACAAGAAAGACTACAAAAAACTAAACATAATAATAAAAAATAACATCACGTCTAAAAAGTTATTGATATATTAGTAGTTCTATTATAGTTAACTGCAAAATGTCATTATTACTATGTTCAATACAATTTCACTCATAGTTGAATCCTATGTAACTTACTTCCATAAGCTATTAGATAGCTAATTTTGGAATATTGTTGTAATGCAAGAAAAAATAATTATTAGATTTATAATTTGGGGGATTTTATGAAAAATAGAGACACGGTATTGGGAGGACTTTTCCTATTCATTATTATTGTCTGGCTATTTAAATATCTAATGCTTTTGGGAGCATTAGTATCGCTTGGAGCAATTATTTATTATGTCGTTAAAGCAATTAAAAACAGTAACAATAGAAAAACGTTGCTATTGCAAAGAGTATTACCAGCCTTCGTATTATTGTTAATATGCAGCGGAATTTATGGCGCTATGTCAGGTAATTCAGAAACGGTATCGCAATCTGCTAGCTCAGCTAAGGCATCCTCCTCGAGTAATGATAATGAGGAGAAAAGTAGTAGCAGTGAAGATGAATCAAGCAGCGACAGTGAGGACGATGAATTGTCAGATAGCGAAGGGGATTCAGTGGACACTTCTTCAAATGAAAGTAACGCTGATTACAGCACGAACGATAAAGATAACTCAACTGCTACAAGCAATGACGATGCTAACACCACTAAGGGTGATATGGAGACCGACCAACAAGGCACAATAGTTGGTAATTCACGCACGATGGTTTACCATACTCCAGATCAGCAAGGCTATCGCATGAACTCAGCTAATGCAGTTTACTTTAATACTGAAGCCGAAGCACAAGCTGCTGGTTATCGTAAATCTGCAAGATAATTAAAAAAGCCCTCTCCGGAGAAAGAATGTGAATGAATGAAAAACGAAGAATATCAACGATTACATGATTTGCCCAAAGAATTGGATGATTATAACATCAATATGGCTGCTCAATTTACTCAAGTTAGTATGAGTGGGCACGGAAAATTTAATACAAAAGAAAAATTTACTGTAATTCAGAATCGTAAGGGACATCATAGAGTGAATAATCTTACCTACATTTTGCGGAGTTCAAAAGGTACTCTTATTCGTGTTGATATAAATGGGAAAACACATTGTCATATTTCAACACCACATGTGCATATTTTTGATGAAGCACATAACAATGGTATTGACGCTTTCCCTCTTTCAGAACTTAAAAATTATCCCTATTTATCTGATGATGTGCTAAAATCACTAAAAGCTTTTTTAGTCTATAATAACTTTGAAATCAAAGAATTAACAATTTCAAATAATCTAGTATAAGGAGGTGTCAATAATGACTAAGACAACTCAAGAACTATTAGATGATTACTATCATTTTTTAAGTAAAAGTTATCAAATAAACAAATTGGATGATGCTGAAGAAATCGTTACTCCGTTTACTGATAATATCGGAGACAATGTTACTCTTTATCTATCACAAATTAAGAACCATAAAATTAAACTAGATGATGATGGTTATACTCTTGATAATCTAAAGATGATGAACGTAAATTTGTCTGATACACGCCAACAATTGTTAAGAAGGATTTGTAATCAATATGAAGTCTCTCTCTCAAACGAAGGCATCTTATTTAACACTGGTACACCTTCTGACTTTCCTATAATGAAATTAAATTTAACATCAGCAATTCTAAAAATTGGTGATCTTTCATTCACACAACACTCCCGAGTTAAAAAGATGTTTGTTGATGATGTTATATCAACACTCAAGAAAAAAGATCTTGGTGGTATACCAAGTAGCTTCGTTGGACGCAGTGGAGTAAATTATCCATTGCCTTATGTCGTTCCTCAAAGAAAACATCATCCACTTAAAGTAGTTGATGTAGCAAATAATATAAGTAATGGAAATATGATGCAAACAGCTTTTCAAGTTAACGATATTAAAAATAATGTTGAATTTGATTATACTGATCCAACCTTTTTACTTATTTATAACGAAAAAGTTGCAAGCCCAAGCAAACAGTCAATGAAGATTGCAAATGATGTAGGTATTAGTGCAGTTCCATTTAGTGAAATGGATCGTATTACCGATTTACTAACTGCATAATTTAAACTGGTCGAAAACTCGGCTGATTAGATCTGCGCATAATTGCGCACATCTTACTCACCTCAATTTTGGGGTGAGTACATCTGTCCAGAATTGGACAAATCTTTACTCAACGCAAAACTGCGCTCAGTCTATCCCTTTTTGGTGACCGAAAATACGGCTACGAAACTCAAATACATACCTCCAATATTCCACGTTGGCAAGCTGTGCGATTGAAAGAGGTAATTTTATGAGTTATGTAAGAAGGATACTACGGTTATGCAAGCTATCAAGATAATGAGGGAAAGTGGCATCAGAAATCAGCCGGCTGTTTTAATTTAAAGCGTGAAGCACTGCAAGCAGCCAATAAACTAGAAGCAGAGTTAGACCAGGTAAACCTTGTATGACACTAGCTAAGTATTATTGGCGCTGGTATGAACTCTATGAAGCATCATAATAGCTCGGTAAACATTGATTTGCCGGGCTTTTTTCTTTATATTGAAATAAAACTGCAAAGGAAGACCAAGATGAAAGCTTTATCAATTCATCCTGAATATGGAATGGAAATCTTAAATGGCACAAAAACAGAGGAATACAGGACATGGACAACTAAATATCGTGGAGACCTTTTAATTTGCAATAGTGCTAAGAAGACACGTGGGGCGGTATCTGGTCATGCGTTATGTGTTGCCAAGATCATTGGAATTGCAGAACGGGACGATGGTGAACAAAAATACTACGCGTGGATAATTGCTCCATTTGAGGAAGGTGGTTCTTATTGGATTGAACCGTTAAAAGTTAAGGGACAGTTAAAATTGTTTAACGTCGATGACCGCTTGATTAAACCTGCGCCATTTACTAACCCTTTCTCAAAAGCTGGTAAGCAATGGTACCAAGAAAAGATTGCCCCCTTAATCTATTAAGATATTTTCACCAACTAACTTATGCGTTATGATAGAAAATAAAAAATGAAGGGGCAATAGCTTATCGGAAAGATTAGAATTAACAACATGGCATTTAATACTTACAATGGTGTGTTTGCAGAAGAGAAAAAGCTTGGTCAAAAAATTGAAATTGACTGTGAAATGGACTATCCAATTGAAACGATGGTTAAAACCGATGAATTAGAGGAAACTGTCAGTTATGCTGATATTTATGAAACCATCGCGGAGTTTGTTGCCCATCATAACTACAATTTGATTGAAAGCCTTGCTAATAACTTATTGCATGAGCTTTTCAAGACATACCCGATGCTTGATGAGATTCGTCTTCGCATTCGTAAATATAGTGTGCCAATCGCTGGAATTTTCGATAATGTCGAAATTGAAGTAGCAGGGAGCAAGTAATTATGACTGAAGCATATCTAAGCATTGGGAGTAATATGGGCGACCGGTTAACAAACCTTCAAAAAGCTATTCAGATGCTGAATGTGCCACCTAAAATTGATGTTACGACGATCTCCTCAGTTTATGAAACAGAACCGGTGGGGGATGTCAAACAAGATTCTTTTTATAATATTGCGGTTAAGGTTGCGACCGAGTTAACAGCTCAGCAACTTCTCGACCACCTTCACAATATCGAACAGGAGTTACATCGACGCCGGCTCATTCATTGGGGCCCACGGACAATTGACCTTGATATTATTGATTTTGGTCATCAACGTATTAAAACCCCAACGTTAACGATCCCTCATCCAGAAATGGCTAACCGACAGTTTGTTTTATTGCCAATGCGCGAAATTACTAATCAAAATGATCCTTATTATCAACAATTGGATCACTTGTTAAATAAGACTTCAGATCATAATTGGCTTAAAAAGATATATGGACAAGAGGTGTTTTCATGGACCAACAAAAAATAGCAAGGGCTGTTAAAGATTTATTAATTGCAATCGGGGAAGATCCGGAACGAGAAGGATTGGCAGAAACACCTCAGCGCGTTGCCAAAATGTACCAAGAAGTTTTTTCTTCCCTTAATCATCAACCAGAAGAAATGGCCAACTATAAGGTTTTTCATGTTGATGATGTGCCGGAAATGGTATTAGTGCAGCACATTCCTTTTTATTCAATGTGTGAACACCATTTGCTGCCCTTTTTCGGATACGCGAATGTGGCTTATGTCCCCAAAGATAAGAAAGTTATTGGTCTCAGTAAGATTCCCCGGTTGTTAGATTTTGTAACGAAGAAACCCGGGATGCAAGAACGCATTACAACAGACTTAGTAGCCGAGTTGCAACGAATCCTTGATCCAGCCGGGGTTGCAGTGACTATTGCGGCCCGTCACCTTTGTATGGAAATGCGGGGTGTTAATAAGGCTGGTCAATTTACTTATACTGATAAGTTTACAGGTCAATTTAAGACTGACCGTGATTTGAAACAAGAATTTCTAAATCAAACGAGGAATTATCGTGCAGACCTATGAACGAATTAACGCGGGTTTTAACCGCCAAATGTTGGGAGGACAACAGGATCGGGTAAAATTTTTACGACGAATTCTTACTCGGTTAGAAAATCCTGACCAGCGCTTTAAAATTATCCATATTGCGGGGACAAACGGAAAAGGCTCGACCGGGACAATGTTAGAACAGGGTTTGCAAAATGCTGGATACCGGGTCGGCTATTTTAGTAGTCCGGCTTTGGTAGATGAGCGGGAGCAAATTAAGGTTAATGAACATTTGATTAGTAAAGAAGACTTTGTAATCACTTACCAAAAGATCATCAAGCACCTGCCGACTGATATTTCACCTGATGATATTACCATTTTTGAGTGGTGGACCTTAATAATGCTGCAATATTTTGCGGATCAAAAAGTGGATTGGGCAGTCGTTGAATGCGGCTTAGGCGGACAAGATGATGCAACCAATATTATCAATGCGCCTTTTATTAGTGTGATAACGCATATTGCCCTTGATCATACGCGGATCTTAGGCCCAACGATTACTAAAATTGCTCAGGCTAAAGCAGGGATTATCAAGACGGGGACTAAGCAAGTATTTTTAGCGCCACATCAAGAAAAAGACGCTTTGACAATTATTAAGGAAAAGGCTCATCAACAAGGAGTAGGATTGACGCAAGCAGATACTCAAACAATTGTTGATGGAAAGGCGATCCTAAAAGCTAACCACAAAATATATAAAGTTCCCTTTAATTTGTTGGGGACTTTCCAAAGTGAAAATTTAGGAACCGTTGTCAGTGTATTTAATTTTCTTTTTCAACGAGGGCTTGTCACTTCTTGGCGGCCTTTACTATCTACGCTTGCGACAGTGAAGATTGCTGGTCGAATGCAAAAAATTGCTGATCATCCTCCTATTATTTTGGATGGGGCCCATAATCCAGATGCAGCCAAGCAACTTACCCAAACTATTTCTAAGTTTCCCCATAATAAAGTAATTATGGTTCTTGGCTTCCTCGCTGATAAAAATATTAGTCCGATGGTTAAAATTTATCAGCAAATGGCAGATGAGATAATAATTACTACTCCTAACCATCCCACCCGCGCTCTTGAAGCAAATGAATTAAAATCAGTTTTGCCTCAAGCGACTATTGCTGATAATCCACGAAAAGGGTTAGTGATGGCAAAAAAGATTGCAGAGCCGAATGATTTAATTATCGTAACGGGTTCTTTTTATACGATTAAAGATATCGAGGCCAATTTAGATGAAAAATAACTTTATTATTGCAACCCATAATATTCATAAAATTAAAGAAATTGAAACCATTCTAAATTTTTACCACCAACATGGTGAAGGGTATCGAAAAAAGTTGCCTCAACAAGCTTTTCCTCCTGAATCAACAGTGAGTTATGAAGAAAACGCAAAGGCGAAGGCCCTCTTTATCAGTCAACAACTACCGGCAGCAAAAATAATTGCCGATGATTCCGGTTTAGAGCTTCCGGCTTTTCCTGGAAGGTACGGGGTGCAGACAGCGCGGGAATTGGCGCAAGAAGTTCCCAATGGTGATTTAAATGATTATTTGATTCACTTAGTCGATGGTAAATCACGACAATTTATAATGAAAACAACAATTGCCCTAGCGATAAATAATCAAGTGGTTAAAATTGGTCATGGTCAATTAAAGGGGACAATTGCTCATGCTGAACGCGGAGTTAATGCGACCGGTTTTGATCGGATTTTTATTCCAGCTGGCGAATCACAAACGCTTGCCGAAATGGATCAGCCGACCCGTATTTCTTATTTATATCGTGCACGGGCTGTTAAAAATTTATTAGATCAATTAGGAGAATAAAATGAAAGTTACTGAAAAGTTAGTTACTAAAGACCATTCGAAGTTAGTGTCCGCGATCTTGGCCGACCAAGTTAATCGCCATCAGCAGCTTTTATTGACTTGGGAGTGTCCAGATGTGGAGACGACTGGAATGGTGGAGCAATTTATCCGTCATTTTGATACTCCCGTCGCTTGTGTTGAAAAGCGCGTAGAATTTTCTTTTCCGCTCCTTTCTCTAAAAGAACTAATAGCGCGGGTGAAAGAGCGGTGGGAGAACGACCAAGAATTAATTGCTTCTCTTGAGCAGGTTTATCGTCATCACCAAATTATTTGGCGTGCAGGTCGGCTTACTTTTGATCTGACAGAGCAACCAGTGATTTATGGGATTTTAAATGTAACTCCTGATTCATTTTATGATGGAGGTAAATTTCAATCCTACTCCGCTATCGTCGATCAAATTGCTAAGATGGTAGCTGCCGGTGCAAACGTAATTGAAGTCGGGGGGCAAACTACGAAACCGGGTGGCTTTAAAGAGGTTGATCCTGAAGAAGAAATTGCGCGAATTATGCCGGCCATTCAGCTTCTTCGTGAAAACTATCCCCAGGTTGCTATCGCAGTTGATACGTATAAACTTCCAGTAATGGCGGCGGCAATTAAGGCTGGGGTAGATATTATCAATGATGTGCAGGCATTTAATTCAAAACAAAAACTAATTTTGATGGCTAAAGCAAATGTTGGAATGGTAACGATGCATAGCAGCCGAACCCATGACTATGATAACCTTACCGTAGCGATGCAGAAATTTTTTGAACATAATCTTGGGACAATAGCGGCTGCTGGTATTGATCTTGAACGAGTGATTTTAGACCAAGGAATTGGGTATGCCAAGGTTGCTGACGGTTATCAAGATTATGCGATGATGCGCAACGTTGACCAGCTTAATTACCTCCATCGTCCAATTATGGTTGCGATCTCCCGAAAAGGTTTTGGTCAAAAATTATTTAACTTAGCAAAAGAAGACCGTCTCGGCGTAACATTGATTGCTGAGACAGCAATGTATTTGCGAGGCGGTCGTGTTTTACGAGTTCATGATGTTGAGGAAACTAGTCAATTAGTGAAAATGATCGACACTATTGAAAATAGTTACTGGTTTAGATCCACCAACAACCAATCCCCAAGGCAATAATAAGGGCAACAAAAAGTAAGGCTGTTAGATAGGGATTGCCAAATGTTTCCCGTTTAAGGCGGAAAGCAGTTTCCATTAAGATATAGATTAGAATTAAAAAGATGATCCATACTAGGTTGCTCAGAAGCTGAGTTTTAAAATGAAGAAAGGTATGGACAATCGAAGCGGTCAATAAAAGGAAAAAGAATAAGCGGCTTAGTTCAAGCCAGTTAGTCACTTTCCGTTCAATTTTTGCATGTAAACCAGTGGTAGTGGTGAGAATCAAAATAATGATTAAGACCGCCACTATTATTTTGAACATATGGGTAAACTCCTTTCGGCTTTGATTTTAGCATTAATGAGAGGAACTGACTATATGCTTTTGACTTGAAAATATAATAAAAAAAGTGTATGGTACGTATATTGCTTGCGTAAAAATAAATAATATTTGAGGTGAAATCAAGTGGCAGATTTTGAAATTGGCGATATTGTAAAAGGAAAGAAATTCGGTCCCCTCGAACATGAATTTTCTGGTGTTGTTGAAAAGGTTTATACTAATTCAATTATGGTATCTATCCAAGATTTTGATCCGTCTGATAAAAGTGGGGTTAACGAATTAAATGGCCGCGCTGTTATTCGCCAAAAAGAAGCTAAGATGGTAAAGGCTGTTCCTCGTGAAGAAAAAAAGGATGACGAAGAAACAGCAGAAGATGCTAAATCTTCAAAAAAATCTTAAAAAAAGATGACAAATAGTTAGAAGAGGTATATACTAACTAAGTATTGAACTTAGTTAGTTAATGCGGGTATAGTTTAGTGGTAAAACTCAACCTTCCCAAGGTTGCGTCGCGAGTTCGATTCTCGTTACCCGCTCTTATAAAAAAGCTGAGGCTAGGAGAAAACTTTCTCCTAGCCTCAGCTTTTTTAGATTAATGTCTTTAGGCCTGGTTGAGTGCGCGAGCAGAGCGAGTGCACGAAACAAAAAACCACCTGCTATGCGGGTGGGCGATAAAAATTATATAAAAAGGCCTCTTTTGCCTTAAGA
>NZ_JAJGUA010000039.1:0-70642 GCF_020784695.1 Limosilactobacillus secundus | reverse complement strand
CATGTCGATCAAACATCATTAATGCACTTTTCCCTTTTAAGTATCCCATAAACTGCGATACACTTAGCTTCGGCGGAATACTTACTAACAAGTGCACATGATCTGGCATCATATGACCCTCAATTATTTCTACTCCCTTATATTTGCACAACAAACGAATATAATCTCTTAGGTCTCTTCGGTATTGATTGAAAATCGCTTTACGTCTATACTTTGGTATGAATACGATGTGATACTTACATAACCACTTCGTATGGGCTAAGCTATTTAATTTATTAGCCATATTTATACAACCTCTTTTCCCTTATTGATTTTGGCTTGAACACCTACATCTTAAGGCAAAAGAGGCCTTTTTTATATAATTCTTATCGCCCACCCGCATAGCAGGTGGTTTTTTGTTTCGTGCATTCGCTCTGCTCACGCACTCAACTAGGTCTAAAGACATTAATAAAAAAATGACCAAGGGCAAAATTCTGCTCCTTGGTCATTTTTCGATTCTTTATAAAATTGGTGAAAGTAGTCGTGAAAAGTATTGTTTGAATTTCCGCCACTTTGATTGATTAGCAAAATACTCAGGAGTAAGTAAAGTACTCTTTTTCATATCATTTTCAAAGTCTTGCTTTAACTGCGCTGTTAGTTTTTCATTGTACGCAAATGCATTGACTTCAAAATTAAGTCTAAAACTACGGTAATCCATATTTGCCGAACCAACAGAAGCAATGTTGCTCCCACTAACCATCGTCTTTGAATGGATGAAACCATTATTATACTTATAAACTTTTACCCCATTGTTCACCAAGTATTTAGCATAATATTCTGTTGCCCGATAAACAAATGGATGATCAGGCATGCATGGAATCATAATGCGAACGTCAATTCCACTTCTTGCGGCAATTACTAATGCTTCTAGCACTGAATCTTCTGGAATAAGGTATGGCGATTGAATATAGACGTATTTTCGGGCCGAACTAATAATTGATTCATATCCCCGTCGAATTGAATAATTTTCATTATCCGGTCCAGAAGATACGATTTGCATTGGAACCTCATCTGGATCGCCATCTGGTGCAACCAGTTCAAAATTCTTAAATTCTTTTTCAAGATCAATTTTCTTTTTATGCGTTTTTCGACAGGTTGTGTTCCAGTCCATCGCAAACCGCACTGTCATCATCATCGTTGCTTGCCCGACGACACGGAGATGGGTATCACGCCAATAACCAAATTTAGGATCTTCGCCAAGGTATTGATCACCGATATTGAATCCACCAATGTAACCAATCTTGCCATCGATAATAGCTAGTTTACGGTGAAGATGGTAGTTTAACCGCGGCGTTTGAAAATAAGCTTTAGCAGCAGCAATAAATGCTTGCGCTTCGCCGCCCAACTCTTCTAAATGCTTAAAAAATTTGAAAGTAGTTCCATGGGACCCACTTAAATCATAGAGAACACGGACTTTTACTCCCCGTGCAGCTGCGTCTTCTAAGGCTGCCAACACTCGCTTCCCTAGATTATCAGCATAAAAGGAATAGTATTCAATATATACATGGTCAGTTGCATGGTTTATATCGTCAATTAACTTATCAAACTTCTTTTTTCCATCAATAAATACGTGAACTTTATTATTAAAGGTTACTACTGAATCATTCAAACTCAAAAAAAGGTTAACCAATTGGCGATCGCGTGACAACCGGCTCCCTTTTGGCATTAATTCATGTTCTTCACTTAATTTCCGTTGCTTTTCAAGATATTTAGTTCGTAATTGTTTTTGCTCATCTTGAATACTAAATATCTCATCATGAGATAATTGTCGTCCAACAAAAAGATATAGGATAAATCCAACTACTGGAAACACAGTTAATACTAATAACCATGCCCAAGTTGAAGCAATATCACGCCGGCTACGAAAAACAGTCCATACCGCAAAGGCAATATTAATTAACCATAGAATTTCAATAATTCGGCGAATGATATCCCATGTCCAAACAATATTCATAATTTTATAATCTCCCTCATAGTATTACTGATTTATTATAGCTATTATTTGTCTACTTTTCAGCAGGTTCAGGAATTATTTTGAATAAAAACGACGGAGCACAAAAGATAAGCCGATCGCTAAAAGTCCGTAAACTGCCCCCACATAGCCAAGAGTTGTTAAACTAGCAAAGTTAACAGTAGTCGAAGCCGTGAAAGAGCCAAGCGAAATTCCAACATTAGCGAAAATTGAAATTAATGAAGTTGCTAAAGCCAATGACTGCGGATATTCCTTTTCTGCAACACTAATGAATACTAATTGAATAGTTGTTCCATAGATAATGACAACAACACAAAGAGCTGCTAGAACAAGCATTCCTGTAATCTTATTTCCTAATGCAATCCCAAGAATAAGACTTAAGATGGTCATGATAATAAAGACAAGCGGCAGTTTTTGAACCCCATTGTGACTCGCAACTATCCCCGCAATTTCGTTACCAATAATACTCATTACCCCTAAAAGAAGCAGCAACCAATTTAAACTAGTTAAGCTAAAGCTCATCACAGTAGTAATTAGCGGTCGGACATAAGTATAAAAAGTATACTGTAGACTTAAGACAGCTACCGTGATTCCTATTCCTAATAAAACACGGTGATCTTTCAATAATGCTAGCTGTTCTAAAATGCTCCCTTTAACTTGAGGTGTATCACGAGGAGTAAGCCAGGCTAACAATGCAAACACAATTAATGTTAATCCCGAAATGATCCAAAAACTATCGTGCCAGGAAAGTAACGTTGCGATGGTTGTACCAAGAGGAACCCCAATGACCGACGCAATACTAAAACCTGCGCCGACCCATGCTAGAACCATTGGTCGCTTGTCCATTGGTGTAATTATACTAACTAGCAAGTTAATTAATGAAATAATGGTTCCAGCGACGGCAGCAGTAATAATTCGTGCAAATAGGAGCCAGCCAAGTGTTGGTGCCATTGCAGTTAAAGTATTACCAATAAAAAAGATAGTCATTAATAGCATCAGAAGCTTATATCGATTCCAATTGCTAGTTAGAGTAGTAATAATTGGTGTGCTAATCGCATATACTCCTGCAAAAGCTGTCACCAAAAAACCAACTGTGGAAAGCGGAACATGATAACTTCGTGCAATATCTGATAAAACACCCACAACCATAAACTCATTACATCCCAGCATAAATGCAACAAGAATAAAAGTAAATGATCGTAATTTAGCGTGTTTCATAATAAACCTCCTTTTTAAAACAAAAAATTTTCCGGAAAAAGTCAATCCAGAAAATTATAAACGTTTAACAATTAATTTCCAACAGTTTTGAACTATTTAGCTTAATAAAGTTGTGATTGATATGCAGCAAAAGTTTTAGCATCAAAGCAGACCATGGTTACTTGATCAACATAATTAGCAGTCGGGAGGAAGTCTTTAATCGTCTTAATCGCGATTTTCGCTGCCCTTTCAAGCGGGAAAGCATATACTCCTGTACTGATAGAAGAAAAGGCAACTATCTGACATAAATGTTTATCAGCCAATAGTAAACTATTGTGATAAGAATTAGCTAACAATTGGTCTTCGTCATTATCACCACCATGCCAAATTGGGCCAGGCGTGTGAATAATAAACTTGGCTGGTAAGTTAAAACCGCCAGTTATCCGTGCTTCTCCAGTTGGACATCCATGAAATTTCTCACAGGCGCCGTATAACGCTGGACCCGCTGCTCGATGAATCGCACCATCGACACCACCGCCGCCCATTAAAGTTGTATTAGCGGCATTAACGATTGCATCAACTTTTATTTTGGTAATATCTCCCTTGATTACGTTAATTACTGACAATAAAATCAACCCCTTCGCTTTTTAAACTGTGGATATAGCCAAATTAATCCTGTAAAGGCAAAAGATTTCATTGCTACCATAAACCCAGTAATGAAATCTTGTAAATCATTTTTACCAATATGGAAAACTAAGCTGTCTAATTTCATAACTAAAATAGTAAAGATTAATAAAGTTATTAAGATTTTAATTTTTCTTTTCCAACTCATTAATTCCCATTTACTTTGACTAATTAAGTAGAGTACATTTATGGAAAATAGTCCTAACAAAATATAATTAATAATCCGCCATTTCTCACTCTCAACACCAATATAAACTATTCCGCTTGATTGAAGTAAGAAATAAATGCATCCAGCTATATTGATAAAATACAAAACAGTTAAAAGTTGTTGTTTATGTATACTTGTTCTGTGCTCTTCTTTATAATTATTTATCATCTCATGGTCCTCCCGTAATAAATCATCCAAACTAACATGGTAGAGATCACTTATTTGAACCAACATAAAAATATCAGGATAGCTTCGACCATTTTCCCAACTAGAAATTGTTTTACGTGAGATCAACAATCGTTCTGCTACATCCTGCTGAGTCCATCCTTTTTGATAACGATATAATTTCATTTTATCGGCAAATTTCAATAAGTTCTCCTACCTTCAATTAAATTTATTTCCCGGGAAATTAATTATGCTTAAACTTTACCGAAGAAAGTGAAATTTGTCACGCTAAGAATCATAGCAAAGTTTTTTACAGAATATTCAAATTAGGAAATTTGAAATCAACCTTCTCAGCAAAGCGCTTAATTAAGGTGCAAGAGCATAAGACTGATATAGTTAATAAATTAAATGAATTACATCATTGGCAACATAATTCTACTAAAAATTAAACTAAAGCAGCACATTTAGCCTTAATAAATAGGTTAACCGTACTAGCAATCAAATATTTATTCATTTGTGAACTACTCGGCCATAAATGACCGAGCTTCTGAAAACACGAGATAGTATTTAAGATGTTATACGTGTATTCACAATACCTAACCATAGTAAAACAACTATGTTCTTTTACTGTGGTTATTCCTTAGCCAACAGCTATTAATCCTTTATACAATATATTAATTACCACATTAATATATTGGTCGTGGTAGATCCCACAGGGGACATATCTTTAACGGTTTCTTTTCACTTCGATAGCCATACTAACTACAAATCTGATTGGTATAATTTGGTTTGACCATAATTAACTTTTTACCATACTAGGCACATTTATATTCCAATATGATTCTAAATTGGTGCTAGCTAGCACCCCCCAACCCTAATACTGCCTAACGTTAGGAAGTTGAATTATTTACTTAGTTAATACTTTACAAGTAAACCGGCCAGTACCAGTTATTGTGGCAACTTTTGAAACGAGGATGACCGTCACGATGGGTGAATAACATTTCAAATTATGATTGACTACCAGAAAACTGGTAACGTCGCTTTCATTGAGATATAGCTACTCTTGCCTAAAGTCTTTTAATTTCTTTCATATCATCAACCATATTATTTATCATCCATAAGGGTTTTGTACACAAAAAAGGCAAGGAAACTCGTCCTAAAACGTCTTTCCTTACCCTATTTCAAAAAGCCCCTTATAACCATTAGATCTTTTATCTAATAATTGTAGAACACTTTCAACTCCTATAACAAATGTGCTTAATTTCTTTTAACTTGAATACTTGAAAAGATATTATATCTACCTGTATTTTCGATTTTTTAGTTACTTAGCAAAAACAGCTGTTTGCTTATCATTTTGAGCTTTAGTTACTAAATAACCATTACTACTACCTCTAAAGTACCCAATAAAACGATTATCATAAATATTAAACTCAGTTGGCTCTTCCAGATGTAAAGTGTATTCTTCCTGATAGTTACCAAAAACATTATTCATGAGGTCATAACAAACTTCCTTCGTAAACATTTTATTAACCCCGTCTAAATACATCTTCCTAGCATCATCAGTCTTTTTACTATCTGAACTTGTTCTACTCTCTGCCGCTGCCTCTACCTTTGTTTGCTCTAAATGATAAAGTTGTTTCATCATTGTTGGGTTATTTTTTGCAATAGCCAAAAAATTACGTTCAATCCAAGTTGTCTTTAGACTTTCAGTATATTGAATTGTAACTTTTTGTTTCACAATATTATTACCAGAATCATCTGTTTTTGAAGTTGCTTTAACTTTAACTGGTTTTGGCGGTACATAATCCGTTTCCTTGATATGCGTAATCAAACTATCATATAACCGATCACGCAACACCATATTATTCTCACTCTTATTTGTACTCGTAGGTAATCTAACACTTGTAATAGTAGCTCCCTTAGGAATCTGAGTTGTTCCGTTCTTATCACTAGTTACTTTACCATCAGCGTTAAAAATAACATAAGCTGGAAGTTGACTATTCTTATAAGCATTAATCGCGATCCCAATAAGCTTATCATCTTTTTTTAATACAAAATATTCAGGCATCCAAATTGGTGATTTAAAATCAGCATTAAAGCCAGCATGCTTATTCCTTTTACCTAATGTCGTCTCTTTTACCGAAGCATTGAAATACTTTTTATCTTGCTCTTTAGCATAATTAATAATTTCGCTGTTATTCATCTTCGAAATTTTTCCTAAAGTTGTATTATCATCATATGTTCGATATGTTTCTGCTTTTCCGTTTCGTAATATGATAATATAATAGACACTAGAGTCTTTTGCCTTACCTGTTGACATAAACCACACATGAGTACCAGAACCATGGGCTTGTTTAACAAAAGACACCTCTTTAGGAGCAATAACTGTTCCTTCATTTTTCTTTAATTTACTAACTCCACAAACGATTAATAAAATGATTATAAATCCAATAAGCAATTTCCACTTACTCAGAAATTGTTTTAAATTCATTTACTTCTCTCCCTATCAATAATATTTATCACTGTTCCAATACTACTTTCAAAAAATTAGCAGTATATTTAAGCTTTTTAATCATACCATAGTGAACATTAATTAATAAAGAGACTATTTTTTCAAATAAAATATACTTATAGAGTTATATTAGATAGATATTCACATCATAAATTACCAAATATGAACCCGATCTTCTGGCGCCCGGTACATTTCATCACCAGGCTTAATGTCAAATGCTGTGTAGAAGTCATCGAGATTTTCTGCTTGAATATTAGCACGTAATTTTTGCGGTGCATGAACATCAATTGAAAGCAGTAATTGCATGTACTGTTCCGTTGCTTTCATCCGCCAAATGGTTGCCCAGTTAATAAAGAATTCTTGAGCATTGAAGTCATATTCAGTTTTTGCTGCTTCAAGTGCACAACTGAGGCCTCCTGCATCGGCGATATTTTCAGAAACCGTGAGCTTCCCATTGACCTTTTGACCAGCAAATGGGATCCCATCAAATTCATCAATCATCTTTTGGGCTAATTGCTTAAAGTGTGCAGAATCTTCATCTGTCCACCAGTTATTAAGATTTCCAAACTCATCAAATAATGACCCATTGTTGTCAAAGGCGTGGGAAATTTCATGAGCGATCACTGCGCCAATTCCACCATAATTTTGGCTGCTGCTCTGCTTCAACGAGTAGAACGGTGCCTGTAGGATTGCAGCTGGAAATACAATGATATTCTTAAATGGGTGGTAGTAAGCATTGACTGTGGCCGCGCTCATTTCCCACCGCATCCGATCAACAGGTTTATTCCACCGACTGAATAATTCTTTATTAGCCGTCACTGTTAATTGATTTAAGTTTGCAATCAATGATTCTTCTTCATCAACCTTAAATTGATCATAAAGAGCAGGGATCTTATCTGGATACCCGACTTGAATGCCTAGTTTATCAAGCTTAAGAATAGCCTTATCACGGGTATCCTTACTAAGCCATTGATTATTGTTCAAGCGTCCCTTATAGACTTTAATCATTTGCTCAACCATGTGATGAACGTCTGCCTTAGCTTGTGGTCCAAAGTACTTCTTCCCATAATAATCCCCAGCTACTTGGCTAAACATGTCACGTGCAAGATAGAACGCAAATTTACGCTGGCTAACTGGTTTCTTGCTTCCAGAAAGGGCTCGACCATAACGTCCATTGATTTCACGCATTTCATCATCAAGGTAACTAGCATTTTCGCGAATGACACGAATTAATGCCCAGTTTTTAAAGAGCTCAAAGTTATCTTGTAAGATCTTGTTCAGGGCCTTAAAGTATTCCGGTTCTGTCACAATTACTTTTTCCGGTTCTTCCCCAACTAACTGCTTAATTATTGCCGCAATATCAAGTTGGTTAGTCGCACTGGCTAGTTCTGCAACCGTTTGTGGATTATACATCTTACTATAATCAGCCGCTTCTTCAGCACTCTTTACATTTGGCGCAAGAAAGGCATCGAATTTGATTGCATCATCAATGATCTTTTTTGCTTCTTCTTTGCTATACCCCAACTTATCCATCAAGGCTTCCACCATTGAAGACCATAATTGGAGTAATTGATCGTGCTGAGCCTTCTTTTCTGCTTCATAGTAGCTCTTATCAGGCAAAATAAGCGATGGTGATGAGGCAAATAAAGCATAAACAGTCGCATTCTTCATATCAGCATCAATATCAAAACTAATCGGCGAAGGCATCCCTGCTAAAATCCAGTTCTTCCATTGAGATTGGTAATCTTCATATGAATTAAGATTTTCTACACTTGCCAACATCCGTTTAAGCGGTTGTGGGCCAACTTTCTTACGCCAATCAAATTTTTTAGTGAGGCGATATAGCTTAATCATCTCATTAAACCGAGAATCATCAGACTTTTCCTTCCCCGCTGCATAGGCATCAAAGTCATCCATTAGCTGCTTGTCAATCTCATCAACGAGGTCATTGAAGCCCCCGGTAGCTGGTTTATCATCAGGAATCTTCGCCGTCTTTAGCCATTCCCCGTTTACTGCTTCGTATAAGTCGTCTTTAATTAGTTCGTTATTCACTGCCATGTGCAGGGCCTCCTTAAAAGGTTACATTACTTACTATTATACTATGCCTACTATAAATTCACGTAAATTTGCTTCAATCTAAAAAAGGACTTAATAAAGTTTTCCGTGCACTTTCTGAAAACCATGAGTCATGTTGCATCAGTAATTGATTTACTTCCTGGTAATTACTTAAGTCAACCTTTCCTTTAATTAATCCAGCAATTTGGAGCTGCCGAGCAAAGTGAACATCTGCGGACTGGAGAACGTTGCGAAAGATCGGCTGTTCATCTGGATCCCACCGCTTATTAAGAAGACCAATTGCCCGCTCATATTCTTTGCTATGGGTAAGTACCTTTTGCATGGCCTGTGGATTTAAAATTGTTGTCATCAATTATCCCCTCATTTCTAATACTCTTCCCGGTGGCTCTTTTACTGATAATTGATTAGCCTTTGTCATCATTAGCCAATAAACATTTTGATAATGATAATTATTGATTCGTTCCTCTCCCCACCCATCAGTAATAATGATAATTATGCGATTTCGTTTAGTTAGGTGGTGCTGATGGAGATAGTCAAAAATACACTGAAAACTTGTACCCCCGCCACCAGTTCGTCTAAAATCAAGTTTTTTACCATCACGTAGTTTTTGCTTGGCGGTCACCTGGGCATCAAACGAATAAACGTTAGCTGTCAGTTTCGTTTTCTTAAGCATCTTTTCAAGCGTCGTTAGTGTTTGAACGAGTTCTTGATCGGTGACTGATCCGGAATTATCAACAAAAATGTCAACAGCCGGATCCAATCTCGTAACTTTGCCAGGCAAATCCATTCGTAATGGTTGCCGGCGATTAAAGCGAGCATGCGAATTAACTTGCCCGCGTGTAATTAACCCAAACTGATGCCTAAGAACCTGCCGCCAATCGACTATTCTGGTTTGGTGAGCTTTTTGCAACTGTGATTTTACATTTCCTGGCAATAAACCGCGATCTCGTTGCGGGGTTTGCTTCCAGGAACGATTCAAAATCTGCTTAATATTCGCTAAGCGCACGACCTGATTGCTAACCTGCTGACTTGTCTTAGATTCCTGCCAACCGTTATGAGTATCGGCTGTTTTAACCTCATCTGCCGTTGCATTTCCTTTTTGTTTGCCACCATTCAATTTAAAACCTGGCTGATGTAATTTTTCTTGCTGTTCAGCAGGCAGCTGTTCTAATATATTGAGATAATCCTGCGAATCTAATTTTGGCATTAGTTTTTGACGAAGAACTTTCTCCAATTGGCTAAGGGTTACTGTTCCTTGGGGCGGCTCAGTTAAATACTGGTTTACCGCTACATCGGTTGCAATCTGGACTAAATCTGGATGAGGATAAGAAGCATAGCGTAATGGATGCATCCAGATAAGATGAAGGGCTTCATGTTCTAATAAGCTTTGAAGTTCATCATTACGAACGTGCGCTAACTTTTCTGGATTAATAACCAGTACAAGGCGATTGTCTTCCCACCTCAATCCCATCATTGCAGGTAACTGTAAATCATTCTCTCGTGGAAGCTGTAATAACACTTCTCCGAAAAGTCGTTGTTTTTGGAGGATGCTAATAATTGCCTCCTTAATCCGTTGCGCGGACGTTACATGGCTATTATCTCCACCTTTTTGTCGTAACCGTGTCAGAATGTCACCTAAACTCATCGATTATCACCACGCGTCGCAACCTCCGCGAAATATTGATAAAGTTGCGCTACAGAGCCTTGGGGATGTTTGATGGCTTGCTCATACATTACTTGCAAGAGATCGATAAAATCTTCACCAACTGTTTGAACAATCGCATACTGACCATCCTCACTAACTAATTGGAGATACTTAATAAATAGAGCTGCCTCTTCTTCAGATGCCAACTTAGGACTTAGCCATGACCGTAATACTTGAATTTTGGTTGCTTCATCAGCATTTTCAAACTGTTTCTTGCCATCTTTAGCGTCTTTCAGGGCCGCTACGGTAAGCTCTTGACCCTGTGCAAGGACAAACTGAGCAAAGGCCACCCCTACTTCGTCACCTAAGTCACCACTAAAGATATCAGCAGCAAGTTCTTTTTGCATTTTCTGATCTAACGCCTGTAATTGGTCAAGATTGCGGGAAACCCTTTCCCAAGCACGTGGCGTGGGAGCTAAATCTTCATTATTCGGATCAATAACTAATAACTGTTCAGGGTATTGTGTAAGGTAGGCGGAAACAAGGTCATTAATTCCAGCGACCTTGGCCCATTTTAACCATTCAGTCGTCGAACTCGTCATCACTAACCGAACTGTCCGATCTTTAATTGCAGCATCCCCAGTCGCGACACCATATTCACGATCAGTAAAGCCGGTCATCGTAGAATCAGGATTCTCCGCAATAATGATCCGCACTGTGGAAGGTAACCGCAAAGAATTAATCTTTCGTTGAAGGACCAGGTTCATTAATTCACTTTGAACAGCTTGCGTTCCGCGATTAAATTCATCTAAAAACCAAATAATTGATTGATTAGGATGGGCCTCGGCATACTTAATAATGCTGATCAAAGTTTCAGAGTAACCAAATTGCACATTTGCAAGGCGACCATAATTTTTCGTTTCAACAAAGGATTCACTGGTCAAAGGAGGAACCGGAATTGCAAGGTCTCCCTTTTCACTTAAGCTGACAACCGTAGTAAATAATGCCGCATTCAGATTAGCAGCAATTTCACGAACTAAAGCAGATTTGCCGATTCCCGCATCCCCAACAATATTCGGAACATTACCCGCATCAAGAACAACAGGAACTGCCGTTAATAGTTGTTGATAAGTTAGCGCCATTATTTACCCCTTCCAACCATGACATTCCAGATCCATATCTTGTTTTTTCACGTTTGATACATAGGGATTGCCTTTTACATAAAAGCGGCGTGGACTTAACCCATCCTTTCCCTTCAAATTAACTCCAATCCGCGCAGAAATAGCGATTTCTCCAGGAATTTTATAATTATGTAAATCAACCGTTAGTGGACTTGTTTCCATAGGCTGCCCATCTAAATCCCGTGAATGAATTCCGAGAGCTTGTACTAATTTACCGGGACCGTTAGTAATATTTACCCCTGACATGTGCCGATTTTCGATCATTTTATCGATGTTTAGCGCCGGTTCTATTCCGCGAAGTAAAATTCCTTGAGGTTCTTCTGCATCCTGAACCACAATATCAAAACAATAATGTCCACGGATTTGGTATAGGTAAATATTCCCGGGCATCCCATACAAAGATTCCGAGTAGCCAGTGCGTCGTCCGTTAAAAGCATGCGATGCAGAATCTTTTTCTCCTAAATATGCTTCTGTTTCAACAATATAACCGCCAATAATCCCATTTTCAGTTTGGTATTTTACTAATTTTCCTAAAAGATCCTTCGCAATTTCGACTGTGGGCCGTCCAGTAAAAAATTGTTGATATTTTGTTAGCATATTTATTTTCCTCCTAAAAAGAACTATCCTAAACATAACACTAATTAAAGGGGATCGGCATGATGGAACTGAAAATTGAACGAATCTATACTAAACCGGTTGATTTAGATGGTTATCGTATCCTCGTTGACCGCATTTGGCCACGCGGGATTTCAAAAGAAAATGCACATCTTAATAAGTGGCTCAAAGAAGTCGGACCCAGTACCGAACTTCGGAAATGGTTTGGTCATGATGTCGCTCGCTATCCAGAATTCAAAGAGCGTTATCTAGCAGAATTAACCAATAATCCTGTTTACTATAATTCATTAAAGGCAATTGTCCAAAGTCAGTTGCCGAGTCAGAACGTCATTCTCCTTTATGGGGCAAAAGATGAAGAACATAATCAAGCAGTTATTCTTGCTGATAAACTCCGAAAAGATTTACAACTCGCTATAAAATAATATAAATCAATAATTTTGTATTTTTTAGGAATAATTTGTTTTATAATAATACATGAGGATTTTATTCATAATTCTCTAGTACCCATTGTTTCACTGACTTAGTTATATAAATTTCCTTTGTAAGGTATCAATACCCAAGGATCTTTACAAACTTTTTAGTGACTTTTTCTAATCGTGCAATTAGAATTACGGGTATCAATAATCCCCTAGTTTCATTTTGAAACAATTATCTGATAAGGTGGGAGTCTATCGTTGAAGTGGTGGGTAGACCCCTGCTTTACATTTTTAAATCAATTATTTATCAGCCCAACTACGACCATCAAGTTCACCAGCGGCATTGATTAGGCGTTGTGCTTGTTTAAGCATTAACTGATCTAATGCCCGGTAAAAAGCTTGATCTTCATATGTTGGGCTATTTTTCATTAATTTTGTTAGTTCTTCGTGTGCCCATTGTTGATTCTCATCCATTTTTAGTCATCCTCTTTTTCTCGTAGCCAGCCGATAGAAGTGTGTAAATCATCCAGTTCTTCTTGTTGATCTTGTAAAAGTGATAACAATTGTTCTAATTTAGCTTGTTGAAAGGGATCTAACTCGCGAGCAATTTTGGCGTTAAGGCGAGCGATAAACCATTGTGTCTGGTCACTAAAATGCAAGAATTTATCTAAGGTCAAATATTGCTGATAGTGGATAAATAATGACTGGCGCTCTTCTTCACCCTGTTGGGCAAATTGATAAATCGGCAATGGTGGTAAATACTTCATCTCCATCGCGTGTGCTAAAGCCTGATATGGTCGTAAAATTTCAGCAATTGTATATCTTTGACTGGCGCCCGGTTGAAAGGCAGAGGCGGAATGAGCAACCGTCGTGACAATCCCCAATTCACGGCTCTTTAGCAAATGACTACTTGTAAGTTGTGAATTCCATACCTCATCAAGCCATTGCTTTAAGATCGCTGGCGCACTATACCAATACAGCGGAAATTGAAAAATTATTCGAGTTGCCGATTTTAACAATTCCTGCTCTCGAGAAATATCAAAAGGTGTTTTTAGTTCATGCCACAGAACGTTATTTTCATCATCAGCGGCTGCCTTTAAAAACGATTCAGTTGCTGAATTCGCAAGTTGAGGATGAGCCACTATCACTAGTGTTTTCATCAATTTCACTCCTTTAATTCTGCAAGGCCTTGTTTCAGTACATCTTCTGTAACATCGACAGTTAAAAATCGTTGCAGAGGAGTTTCACTATGACGATCCTTAAAAGCCATTGGTTCGGCTTTTAGAATTAAAACAGTCAAGTTATTTTCTGTCAGCATTAACTGACCTGGATGATTAAATTTCCCCTTAGTATGTTTTCCAGTCCGCCAAGTATGTAATTTTGCCTCACCATTTTGGTCAAACTTTAACTGGTACTTTCCACTAGCATCTGTTTCGACGGGAATCCCAGTAAACTTTTGAACATCATACTTATCTTTTTTACTCATAATATATCCTTCTTAGTAATTATTCATCAAATTCGTAACAGTAGTATGCGTAGTAGTCATTAGTGCCTCTGTCACACTTTGATTTTCAGTTGATGCAATCATTTTAATGGTGACATCATTGTCTTTACATCTAAAAGTCGAATCACTCTTAGTCGTTACATATTGGTAATCAGCAACTTCACCATAACCATAGTATGTTCCGTAATACATTTCACCATTTTGAATCCCATTATTAAACCAATCAGAGTTCTTTAACAATGCAACTAATGTTCCGAGTTGCTGGATAGTTAATCCAACCTTATCTGTCGGAAGTTAATTTAATAGTATATAAAATTTTGGCGCCCTTAGGATAAGTCTTAGCAGAAGGTCCCTCTCCCCAAGGCACTACTTCTTTATCATAAATCTTAACCGTTGCTCCCTGATCATTGTTTTCCATATCAGCAGAATAATCGTAATCATTTGCTCCTGGCATATGCGCATCACGATAATACAACACGAGAGCAGCAGTTTGCTCAGACGTTAATCGTTCAGCGTTTAGTGCTGCATCATCCCTTGTTTGTTGTGTACTTGATAAAGAACTAGTCATACTACTAGTTGATGATCTATTAGTACTTGAGGATGTTCTTCCACAAGCTACCATGACTAGCATCGTCAATGAAAGCATCAAAATTAGTGCTATTTTTCTTATAAAGATACTCCCTGCAGAGCTTATATTTAAATCTTCATTATACCTTAATCTGTAGGAGTTACCTAAAAAGCCTCCATAATTGATTTGGAGACTTCCTTCTCATTTTATTCAGCAAAATAATCCTTAATTTCGTTGGCTGACAGGTCAAACTTTTCTTTTATTTCTTTCTTGATTGTTGTTTCATCAATATTCAGCTCTCTCATTGCCAAAATAGATGTTTTAATTATTGTCTGCTGATTTTCGTGTAGTTTTTGTTCTCTTTCTTGAATTAGCTGTTCTTTTTCTTTGAGTCGATCCTGGCTTTCTTTAATTTCACGTTTGCTTTCTAGGAGCTCACGTTTTCCTTCTAGGAGTTCAAGTTTGCCATCCCGTATTTTACGTTCACCCTCACGAATCTTTTTCTCGCGCATTTCTTGATCCATTTCATATACTGAACGTCGCATATATTCCGACCTCCATTTCCGATTCCGCTTTACAACTGCTATTCTCTCCTTTAATTTTACGACAAGCGGATCGGTCGCTTCAACTTTTCGTTGGGCAATCATATCTAAAAACGCCTGCATCTTAGGATCAACATCGTGGCGTAAGGAAGGAACGTTAAATAAGATATCGGTTTGTCCATCTTCTATAATTTGTTCGGGAATTTCATCAATATGCTTATGTAATACATAACGTTGCTGGCCAAGCTGGAATGGGTCAAAATTACAGAAGAAAATCACATAGGAATCATCAGCTTGTTCATATGGCTGTCCTTTATCATAAGCCTCCATTGAGCTGGCAGTTTGATAATAACGAATTCGTTTAGCGATATTGTGGTGGTCAGCTACTTGCATCTCAATATCATAATGGTTACCTTGTTCGTCGGTCGTATAGATGTCAAAACGCACTGCCTTAGCATCAGGAGCGACAGCAAACTCTTGCTGGTTATTAGGCAACTTAATCTTTTTAATATGCAAGTCGGGCAAGATCCGACGTAAAACTTCTAAACAAATATCATAATCAAGCATCACTTTGTTGAAGATATAGTCATCGGCTAAGCCCGCCATCTCCCACTTTTTGCGCAAGAATTCATTCATCCTTATATCCCCCTGTTAAATAGTTCTATAAAGATATATACGTAAAAAGCGGTAATCTGCACTTTTTTACTCAATATTTTTCCAATGTATCATTAATGCATATTAATAATGCTTTATCTTTTGGCTATGGATAAGATTCGACTATAATAGATAGTGAAAAGTAAATCTTCTTTATTAGGTATTATCTATGGTATGTGTAGATAGGATGTTGAAAGGAAGTAATACTATGTTCGACGTTATCTTTTGGATTCTTGCAATCTGGTTTGTAGTAAACGTTGTATGGATGTGGTTTGCCCTTAACAATCAAATTCTACAAAAGACATTCGCATGGATTAATGTATGTGCTATCGTAATTGGTTTTTGGGTATACTACGGCATGACACACGACGGCAACGTACTTAATGGCTGGTTCCTTACGATGAATTGGGTCAACATTGCAATTGCTGCTATCCAATTCTACTTTGGTTATCGTGAAAATAACGTTACCCACAACGGTCACACAACCGCATGATTGGTTTACTTTTCAATTACAGAGCTATGGCTTAGGGTCATGGTTCTTTTTTAGTTAAAAAATCCGGTGACGACATCAATGCCCTCACCGGATTTAGTTTTATTCTTTATTATTACCCACTGCGTTCAAGGCAGCTTCAGTTAACTTGACCGCATTATCATCGTGTTCTTGCTTACCTTTAGCAATCACAGAATCTAAATGGACTTCGGGCTTGTCCAAAAACTTATCATCAGAATAAACATATACTAACTTTTCTTGTGCGTTATATATTCTAATTTTCCAGCCATCTCCAAAATCGTTAACAAACTTTTTATCAGAAGCAATCGTATCGCAAACTGGTTCTACCTCATCGCCTGTAACGATTAGGTTTCCCTCACCATCTTCATGACGGGTTGGATCACCAAACATTCGCGTAATTACAGAAATATTATCCTCAATATACGCGTTAATATTTGATTTAAGTTGGTTGCTCAGTTCCTCATTCATTTGCAGATCTAATACTTTTTTATGAGCATTGACACCAGCAATCTGAAACTTACTAAAAAGCCCCTTCATTGATGGCGTCTTCTTACATGCTTTAGAAATTTCATCCGCAGCTTGCTCATCACGATGCTGTTCATAAATATGATGACTTACCATAATTCCTATTACAAGACAAACTATTGCTAATACTACAACCAATAACTTCCTATTATTTTTAACAAAACTTCCCATCTAATCTCATCTTTCTAATAACGGCGCTTACGCATCAGACCAAAACCAAACATTGAAGTTAGTGTTCCAAGGGCGACTAATACTAATGATTGGGAGTTACCAGTTTGTGGTAATTTCTTAGTTTGTTGCTTGTCTTCTTTACGAGTCATTGTAACTGATTCAGAGGTAGCATTTACCGCAAGAACAGTAACCGCCGTGTCATCGTTATTAGTATCAACATTAGCCGTTGCAACACTAGTTTGTGTTTGATTATCAGAATTATTATTCTTTTCCGCCAATGAGGCAGTCGATTTTGAATTATCACTGTTTGCTGATGGATGTTCTTGAGCAACGTCTTTAGCAGATTGGTTCTTATTTTCCACTGAGTCTGTATCTGTTGCATTACTTGATTGACTAGCATTATTATGAGTAGCAGATTCATTCTTCGTATCATCGGGCAATACGATAGTGTGATCCCCAGTATTAATAACATTGCCTGAATTATCAGTATTAGTTTCATGCTTAGGCATTAAAGTGGCTAATTCAGCATCAAGCTTAGCCTTTAAATCATTGTAGGCTTTGGCATCTTCTGCCTTAAGTTGTGCTAGCTTATCAGCATTTTCTTTTACAAAAGTGTCATGTGCATCTTGTAATTGCTTGATTTGAGCTTGAACAGCTTGATCATCAACACCGAGTTCCTTTAGTTTAGCGTCATATTCAGATTGAGCAGTAGCTTGAATTTGCTTAATAGCAGTTTGACGATCGGTTTCAATCTTATCGAGCTTAGCTTTATCACTAGCTACTAATTGTTGATACTTGTCATCAAGACTCTTCTTTAATGCGTCAACATTAACTTGACTACCCTTAGCTTCAGCAATCTTGTTATCACAAGTTTGCTTAGCTTGTCTGACAGCATTTTGCAAGGCTGTATCTGCTTGCTTAATCGCATTATCGCGGATGCTTTCAAGATTCTTTAAGTGATCTTGATGAGTTTGTGCTAATTGTTGTAACTTGCTATTAGCATCATTTGTTACTTGGGTTAAATGAGATTTAGCATTGTTTAAGGCGTCAGTGTATTGTTGTGGTGTCACTTGCTTAGTTTCAGTGCGTGAACCATCACCGTTCTTTTCATATGAAACAGCACTCATAAATGTTGGATCTTGAATTTCTTGACCCATAGCATTGTCGATAGTAGATTGCATTCTGTTATATGCATCGACTACTTTTTGATCATTTGGCAATGAGGATAATACATTTAGTTGATCATCAAGTGACATCACATAAGGAACATAATCATAAGCATCATATGTAAATGCGTAGAGTGGCATATTATGACTAAAAGCGTAATTTTCACGATAACTTTTTTCATTATTTGTTAACTCATTACTAAAAGTAGAAGGTGTCATTTTTTCAAACCCACCGGTAATATAACCAAGATCGTTGCTTAAAATTCCTCGTGCATGACCGCCTAAACCATTGGAATAGATTTCACCATACCACATAGCTTGAGTCATATTATATGCACTGATTAAATAATTCAACATTGTTGGCTTTGCACTGTCAATTGTTGACGGTTCAACAGTCATTAAATTTTCCATATTGCTTTGAACAGCATTGACCATATAGTTACCAACTTGTTGTCCAGTAATATTGATTGAAGGGATCGCTTTAGCATAATCAACATTGGTTGTACCTGAAGGAATAGTGTGCTGATCGTTAGTTAAACCAGCATCAGTACGCATTTGACCGATCTTGTCTCCTGCAGCATTCATAGTAGTAGTAAATTTAAGTTCATGAGGTGCTTGATCTTTAAAATAGTGGAACTTATTGGCTTCATTCCAAACATCGCGATCATTATTGTAAATCCAATTGCGGAATGAATTAGCCCAGCTAGCCATAAATGCACGAATTGTTTGTTTTTGTGCTTCAGTAAACCCATCAGATGATACAACTTCAGATGTATCAAGATCTGGATTATAAATTAACAAACCAGGTTGAAAATCCGTTGGCATCTCTGAGACATTAGTTGGAACGTGAGTATAGTCATAAACCGCTGTATGATTAGCAGCATCTTCACGACTATAAGGTGTTTGGCCGGGATACATTCCCATAATTGTATTGTAATAAATTGATTTACGGAAATAAGATTCTTCAATAGGTGAAGTGACAAATGTTCCACTACCTACCGATGTCCAGTTAGTTGAATTCCCACGCTTTTCAGCAGCATTGGTAATGTGATCAATTGTCCGCTTTTGGCCCGGCACTGTTACTGTTTGAGTAGTAGTGTGATCCTTAACATCTTGTTGCGCTTGATTTACAGCGTTTTGAGCAGCAGTTACATCATTTTTTACTTGTTGTTGATTAGCACGATATGTATTATTTTCGTTGTTAACATTAGCAGTGTAATCCGCATTTGCGGCTGATGTTGCTAATTGATGAGTTGCGTTAGCTGAATCAACAGCTACTTGATAGTTACTATTAGCTGCACTAATAGCTGCTGCCGAATGAGCTGCAGCATCTTGTGCTTGTTGTTGGGCTTGAGCAATTGCTGCCGCATTTGCAGATTGCATCTGGGCTTCACTAGTAGCGTTAGCTTGTTGAGTGGCACTGGTTGCAGAAGCTGCTGAATTATTAACGACTTGCGTTTGGCTGGCTACAGAAGAAGCCATCGCGTCAGAAGCCGCTTGAATTTGTTGTTTTGCTTGTGGCTTCTTTTGTGTATATTGATTTTGAATGTCAGCAATTTGCTGGCTTGTGGCATTTGCACTTTGTAGATTTGCTTGTGCATATGAGTTAGCTGCATTAGCTTCTTTAGTGGCATTAGCAGATGCTAAATCTGATAATTGTTGCTCATTTTGAGAAGCTTTTTGTTGATAAGCACTTTGACTAGTTTGTTCACTTTGTTCATTGCTATTTTGAACTGGTGTGGCATCAGCATGTACTGTTCCAGTAGCTCCTAATGTTGTTAATACTGCAACTGTAGATAATGCCATTGTGCACAAAAACTTACCATTCTTAAATAATTTATAATGTACTTGATTTTCCATCTTAAAAATCCCCCAATTTAATCATCAATAGCCTTGTCAAATTCATATCTTCTTGATTGACCATCTGGAGTAGTCACGATGTCAGTCCCAAGTTGATGACCATCGACTACCTGTCCAGACATTGTAATGTGGTGTGTATTTCCTTCATCATCTACTGACGTACTCTCCGCATTAACCGATTGACTATCTGAATTCGGACTGTTACTTTGTGCATCATTTGCTGGAGCACTTTGTTCAGTGTTAGTGGATGATGTATTAGTTTCACTACTACTTGACGACACAGTAGAACTAACACTACTTGAACTACTGCTATTTGAATTCTTCTTTCCATGATGTTTAACTATCCTTTTTGAAGAACTCACACTATTCTTTTCATTACTTGCGGACCTTGAAGTATTTCCACAAGCCGCTAGTGACAACGCAACAGCTACGGAAGCGGTCACTGCCAAGATTCTTTTCATGACAAAATCCTCCCTAACTATTTCCTCCTATTTTTATATAAAATCATTAACATAATCCGTTTTTAAAATACCACTATATTAATAGTTTTCAACTAGATAACTTTTATATTTATCGCTTAATATTTACAGTTATTCCTTAACAAATGTTTAATATTAACGATAAGCAAAAAATTTAAAAAGAATGTATCATGCAATCTCATTTTAATAGTGATAACTATTTATTTGTACACATATGCATTGATAAACAGTTATTATGGTCGAAAACTATTTCCAAAAGTCGTTATATCAAGCGGATTTTTCAGTTATCTTTAATAAAAAAGAAGGTGACTGTTATCGCAGATATTGGGGACAACATGAGAGCAATTCGAAAGCATCTTGGTGTAACACAAGAACGTTTAGCCGAACTTAGTGGTCTCTCCGTGAACTTCATTTCACGACTTGAACGAACCAATGACCAAAATGTAAGTTTAAAATCTCTGAGGCGGATTGCGAATGCTTTGCAAATTCCAATAACACAACTACTTGAAAATACAAATTTTAATAATAATGAGCCTTCTGAAACTCAAAATAATTATTATAAGGTTGATCAACTATGCTTTGAGTTAAAATCAAAAGATCCGAAAACAGCAATTGAATTAACGGATTCATTTTTAAATATCCTTAAATACACAAAATAATTATTTAAACGTAACAGCCCCAATCTAAAAACAGATTGGGGCTGTTACTATTCGAGGCTAATCGCCTCGCTAAAACCTTTGAATAAATTCAAAGGAGTTATTTTATATGATTTTAACGCAAGAACAAATTGTTCCGCTTCTCAACAAACTATTACAAACCGCCTGGCAAGATCATCAGAAATACTTTTCATTAGAGCAAAAGCAGGTAGCTCAAGAGCAGCTCATCCAATTGGAACATAGCTGCCGGAAACTAACGACAATTACTCATGATTTACAGTTGCTTATGAGCTTACCAACCGATACTACTTACTACATTAAGTGGCAAATCAACATTCAAGAAGCAGAATTACCAGATATAAGTCTAAATGTCCGACCTGTTACGCCAGCTTCACATCATCCTCTCAGAATCTCACCACAGCTGACCGACCTCTTTATCGACTACTTTGTTAAAGTTGGCCGTATCCCTAATCCGTGGTTAATCAGTTAACTAAAAAAGCTCCTCGATTTGAGGGGCTTTTTTTACTTCCGTGCTGTAGAGATTAACGCTCCACCCTACTTCTTCCCAAACAAAGCTGCCATCTTTGCCGCTACTTCGGGATCAAGATTATCGGCAAGCGTACTTTCATTTGATTTTTGTTCATTTTGCTGATTAGCAATTGTTTGTTTAAGGTCGTCAATAACTGCTTGTTCACCAACTTCAATCGGATTAACCGTTAATCGGCCACCTGCTGCGTCAGCATGACCGCCACCGTTGAAATACTTCTCCGCAAATTTAGCAACGTCTAACTTACCATTGCTACGGAGGGAGACACTAACCGGACTAACCACTAAGGCGGCATCGACCTCTGGATGCTCTTCTAATAGCTCATGGGCAATTTCAGACTTATAGTCACTTGCATATACGACACCAAATTTATGATCATCGATATCTGTAATTAAAACATCTTTCAAATGACTTTTAAGGTATTTTGCCCGCCGTTCGTTTAGGGTCCGAATTAACAGCCGATTTTCTTTCTGATATTGTTGCCAGCTGGTATTAAAAACATTTTGAACAAACTCTTCCGAATCTTGGAGAGGATAAAACCAAAAGAGTTGATCAAGATTATCGGCATCAGTTCGTTCCTGCTCATTCATTTCTGGATCATTTTGCCAATCCCAAGTATCATATGCCCGAATTAATTCCACAAGATAAGCAAGGTCTGTTTGCCGTTGTTCATCAACCTTTGCAAAAGACGATTGTTGTTTTAACCAATCCCATACCAAGCTTGTGGCACTTGGGTTAACTGCTGGATTAGCAGGTACGATACTATTGGCCGCATACTTTTGTCGTAGTTCCGCTTCACTTTCATGATGGTCAAAGACAAGCCAATGATTAGCGAACCGTTCATTCAATAGTTTGAATGTATAGTCGCTATCCGGTGTCATGTCCATAATATAAACATCTGTAAAGCGCCCTACTTCCGCTGTTTGCATCCATCGACTTAATTCTTCATCGATTCGTCCAGCGCCACAGTTTGTCATCTCAAATTCTGCATCTTCAAACATTACTGGTTGTAGTGTTTTTAATAATAATGGAGCCCCGAATCCATCTAAATCATTGTGGGAAAATAATTTTATTAACCGTTGTGCCATTTTCGATCCTCGCAATTCTGATTTTGTTTCTTATTATACCGTAGAAAATCGGCTAAACCACACTTAATTACTGACATCACGCTAACGAACTGCTATCATTGAAATTAGTAACTTATTTTAAGAAAGGAAAATAATATGGAAGTTTATGATTATCGTCAAGAATTAATTGACCTCTTAAATAATACCGCTGATGATCCACAAAGCTTACTGCAGACACAGCGGAGTCTTACCACCATTCTTAATATTTTAAATCATTATCAGGAAAGCAAACCCGTTAAACAAAATGCACCTCGGTTTGTTCAACGCAAAGTTCAATCATCAAACGAGTTGCCTCCGCAAGCACGCAAAACATTGAAGTCACTGCTTACCGGTCCAGCTAATGATGAAGAAAAGTCAACATCAATAACAAGCTCCGCTACATCTTCTTCAGTTGAAGCACCAAAAGAAATTACTGAAGAAGAACGCCTAGCAGCCGACAATCGTTACTTAGTACACCGAAAATTAAGCGGTGCCGAGATTAATCATCGTTATTATCCAGAAGCAATTCTGCATGCATTACCGTTTCCTGTTGAGGATGGGGATATTGCTCAACTAGACTATGAACAAAAAGTCCGTGGTCTTCCAGTTATTCGGCGGATCACCGGTGATCACCTTAGCGATTACACCCCTGAAAAAGTCAATGTGATTGAATATGGTGAATTAAAACGCGTCCCCGGTTCTGATGTCCTTCAACTGAGTAAAACAATTAAAGGTAATTCAATCGTTGACGAAGCGCCAGAGAATACCATCGTAATTGATCCCTTTAAGTACCCTGGTCGTGATATTAAGCCTGGAATGGTTATTGATTTTGCCTACTATGATCGAGGAAATGGCTTAACTGATGCCAAAGATGGCGCAATTCGCTGGATCCATGAAAAGCAAGATTATGATACAACCAAGCAACCAGCTAAACCAAAAGTTGTTAAAAAGCCTGCTAATCCTCGTCATGATTATGAAAAGAAACTTGATTATGACCTCCATCAACGAAAGGTACTTGTTATTACCGGAATCCGCAGCAAGGTTAAAGGCCTTAAACCAGTCGTCTATAAACACCACGGTCTGTTCCGTGGATTAGACGCGTCTGCAGAAGAAAAAGTTTCCAGCAGCAAATTAAAACGCGAAATTCGGGATGCGGACTTTGTGATTGTCTGCATCGATGCAATTCACCATCGAATTAGTCAACTCGCCAACCATCACGCTAAACGATATGAGAAGCCACTCGCCATTGCAAATGTTACTTCTAATACTGCTGTTGAGCGAGCCATTGCCCGGGCATTAAATGGTGATCCTGCATACGCCGAAAGTAGCGAAGATTTGAAAAATTATAAATAATTTTTAATTTACTATTGACTTTTATGAGAAATCAGTTAATATTAATGACGATAATTTAATTATTCGATCGCAATGAGAAAGAAGAGTATGTTAGACGATAGCTTCAGCGAGTCTCGTTTGGTGTGAGGAGACAGTTTTAACTCTAACTGAAAATCACTTTCGAGTCTACAGCTTAAATACCAGTAAGCTGTAGTGGTTACACCCATTATCGTGTCAGCGTATCGCCATTACGGCCGTACGTGTGAGGTATTGTTAGCAATAGCAGTACAATGATAGGGTGGTACCACGCTCAGCGTCCCTTAGCCATTTTGGCTAAGGGACTTTTTTGTTGGGATCAGATTAGGAGGAGAAAACATGCAAGATTTAACATCGCGCAAGTTAACATTCAAAAACTATTTAGTTGTTGCATCATTGCTTTTCGGTTTATTCTTTGGGGCCGGAAACTTGATTTTCCCGTTACACCTTGGTCAATTAGCTGGTAGTCATTGGGGACCAGCTGCAGTTGGCTTTCTGATTACTGGAGTTCTTTTACCACTTCTATCAGTTCTCGCCGTTGCTGTTACGCGTGCAGAGGGGGTCTTTGATATCGGTCGTCCGCTTGGCGTCGGTTTTGCCTTAGTATTCATGGTTCTTATCCACGCTACGATCGGTCCATTATTCGGTACCCCACGGACTGCCACTGTCTCATTCACAGTTGGTCTTGCCCCATTCGTTGATAAACAATATCAATCCCTTGCCTTGCTATTATTCTCAGCATTATTCTTCGGGGCGGCCTTCCTCTTCTCATACCGGGAAAATGATATCCTAGCTAACATCGGAAAAGTATTAAATCCCGTCTTCTTAGCCCTTTTATTCCTTGTCTTTGTTGTTGGTTTCGCTCGCCCGCTTGGTAACCCTGCTACTGCACCTACAACTAGTGCTTATGTTCACGGTGCACTCACTAACGGGTTCCTTGAAGGGTACAACACTATGGATGCTCTTGCCGGTCTTGCTTTTGGGGTAACAGTGGTAACCGCCGTTCGTTCTATGGGACAACGTTCAGCAAAAGATGTATCCAAAGTTGTTGCAAAAGCTGGTGTCCTCTCAATGGGTGCCGTTGCTTTTATCTACTTATTACTAATCCTTCTTGGCGCAATGTCTCTTGGTCGTTTCAAAGTTTCCCCAGATGGTGGAGTTGCCTTTAACCAATTAGTTAATGCTTATGCCGGTGCATTCGGACAAGTTGTACTAGCATTCTTGTTAACGGTTACCTGTTTAACGACTGCTGTTGGTTTAGTTGCTGCTTTTGCTCAAGACTTCCATAAGCACTTTCCAAAGGTTAGCTACCATGCATGGCTTGCACTTAGTTGCCTCGCCTCGTTCCTTACTGCTAATTTTGGCTTAGACCAAATCATCGCTTGGTCAACACCAATGTTAATGTTCCTTTACCCATTATCAATGGTACTTATCCTTTTATCTGTGACATCACCACTTTTTAAGCGTGATGGCGTTGTCTACTTCTTCGTGGTCCTTTTCACCGTTGTACCAGCTCTCGGTGATATGGTTGTTGCCTTTCCAGCGGTTGTTAGCCAAAGTTCATTTGGGTTATCTGTTGCCGCTTTACGAAATAACTTACCACTTGCAAGTATGGGATTATCCTGGCTTGTTCCAGCACTTGTCGGCTTAGTCCTTGGTCTCTTAGTTCACTGGTTCCGTCATCAACGGGTTGCTTCCACCAGCATGCAAAGCGAAGTACATTAATAAGTGTCTTATAGGTTAAAAAGCGTGAGAAATAGCTCATTACAAGAGTCGTTTCTCACGCTTTTAAATTATTATTTAACATTATCGTATTGGGCAAGATTAAACTTCTTAATCGCGTAGATCAGCTTGCTGGCATAATCTGGATCGGTTGCGTAACCATTCCGCTGTAATTCATGAGCTGCCTGTTGATAAGTTTTCGCTGTTTGTACTCCATGGAAACGTGCATGATTATCAGCAGTTCCATTTACAATGAGCAATGTGTGCGCATTAATTGAATCTGCCCAGCTATTGTAAACCGTAAAATATTGTTTTACTTGAACATTTTTACCCCGAATATTTTCGGTAGTATACATTTGAACCTTCTCGTCATCCCTGTTAGCTTTAATTCCAAATAAGTTATTGTATTTATTTGCTAACCGACTCCGACCCCAGTTAGATTCAAGTCCTGCTTGCGCAATCGTAATGCTAGCTGGGATATGATATTTCTTCTGTTCACGTTGAGCAGCTGGTGCAATCTGCCGAACAAATTCATTGACGGTTATATCTGTTGGGTGGGTCTCACGTTGAATTTGGGGAGATTCGTGAATAATAATCGCCACAATCCCAAATAAAATAATCAAAAACGCAAGTACACTTCCACAAATGATTTTTGTTTCTTTTTTCATGATGTGTCTTTCCCTTTTTATGAATTTGACGCTATTATAACCACTTCACTACAAGAAAGCGAGAATTTTACGCTGATCTTACTTACTTTTAAGGTCCTTTTTATAGTTATTAAAGTATTTACTATCAGTAATCTTCATCTTAGGAAAGCTCTTAATTAGCCGACGATGGTTCCAGCTTAATCGCTTGTCAGCTCCCTCTTTGTTTAGGTGTTGCACAAATTGATGTTGCCAATCTTGAAGGTGAGCTTTAATTGCTAACTTATCCTTAGGAGCTGCTTTTTCAATTCGATCCAGCAGTTTCTTTCGATAGTCAGCTGCTCGTTCATCCCATTGTTGAGTTGTAATATGGAATTTTTCCACACTGATAACGCTGAGGATAGTGTCAGTTCCCATCACGAGGACGATAATTAAGGCAAGCATCCCGTGGGTCCATAATTCTTCCCAATTAATAATCCGCTGAATGAATGGCTGAACGAACTTAACCAGCAAGACAACGCCAATCCCCCAGAAAAATGAAATTTGGGGAGCAACTCTTCCTTGAATATTCCCTTTTAGGTGCGAATAGTCCCATAACTTCATATGAAAAAGCTTTTCGAGCAGCCAACTTGCTACATATTCAAAGATTGAAGCCACAATAAAACCTACTACAAATAGCAGTAAAATATTATCTTGGAACGGATAGGTAGTAATCAAGATCGTCGTAACGGCAAATCCATACACCGGACAATAAGGGCCGAATAAGAATCCACGGTAGGCAAAATGATGGTCCTTAATTGAACAGTAACAAGTCTCCCATAGCCAGCCAATAAATGAATAGGTAAAAAATAAGACAATGATTTCAGAAATTGAATAGGGCACTCGTTTCCCCTCCTTTTTGAATTCATTGTCTCATATCTTCCTATTTCAAGCTAAGTTTTTCAACGTTAAGGATCTTATCAAGCCATCCTTCAAAGAATCCTTGTTCGTGACTAACTAAAATTAAATTTCCCGGGAAATCTTGCAGGGCTTTCTTCAAACCTTCCTTAGTTTCGTCGTCCAGGTGGTTTGTCGGTTCGTCCATGATAAGAAAATTACATGGCGTTAACTCGAGAATGGCAAGTTTAACTTTCGTCTGCTCGCCCCCTGATAAAAGGTTCATTTCCTTCATTGTATTAGCAGCGTTGATTCCAGCACGCGCAAGTTTTGTCCGAATCGTCCGCGGCTGCATCGTTGGGAACATATTTTGAATTGTTTGCAGTGGCGTAAGCGTTGGGTCATCCCATTCCAAATCTTGGTCAAAGTAATTTATCCGGGCTGATGGGGAGAAGGTTGCTGTTCCGCCTAATGCTGGAATTTTCTTTAAAATTGATTTAATCAAAGTCGACTTACCAACCCCGTTAAATCCAGTGAACAATAATTTTTCACCCATTGTCATCGAGAAAGTTACTGGCGCTAATAATGGCCGGTTATAACCAACTGATAATTTTTCTACCCGCAGCGCATTCGCTGATCCGGTATTTTCATACGGAAAATGGAAAGTTGCTTTTAGATTATCTTCGGGTGGATCAACCTTTTTCATCCGCGCAAGCATCTTTTCCCGTGACTTAGCCATAGTCGATTTTGAACCAGCTTTGTTTTTCCGAATAAACCGTTGTGCCTTTTCAATGACCACTTGTTGTTTTTCGTATTCCCGTTCTTGAGCTTCCTTGCGCTCTTCCTTTTGACGCATCGCTTGTTGGAAGCTTCCGCGGTACTTAGTGATTTTTCCAAATGATACATCACAAATAGTATTCGTAACTTGTTCAAGAAAGTCATAGTCATGCGAGATAATCATTGCGGCACCATCAAAATCATTAAGATAGTCGATTAGCCATTCAATGTGAGCCGTATCAAGGTAGTTTGTCGGTTCGTCTAGTAAAATGACATCTGGATTTTCTAATAACATCTTGGCAAGGATAATCTTTGACCGTTGTCCCCCACTCATCTCAGAGACAACATGATCCTTACCGATATCTGTCAATCCTAAACCGTTCATCACTCGTTCGACTTCCGTTTCAATTTCATAGAAGTTATTAGCATCGAGTTTTTCTTGAATTCGGCCTGCCTTGGTGAGGAGCTCATCATCCATCTTTTCTGCATAATCCGCATAAAGCTTATTCATCTGGTCATTAAGTTGATAAAGTTCCGTGAAAGCAGTATGAAGGAAGTCAATCAAGGTCATCCCCGCTGGAATATCAACGTACTGGTCTAAGTATCCAATCTTGACTCCTTTTTGCCATTTGATAGCGCCATCGACCGGGAGGGTTTTCCCGATCAAGATTTTAATCAAGGTACTCTTCCCGGCACCATTTTGCCCGACAATCCCCATGTGTTCGTGCTTTTCTAGTTGAAAGCTGGCATTCTCATAGAGCTTTTTATCGGCATAGCTCATTGTCAGTCCTTCAACATCTAATACTGCCATTATATTCTCTCCTCTTTTTCTTACTTATTACGAGCTAAAACTGCTATCCATACTATCATATTTTAGGCACGGGCTTCAATTTATTGGTAATAGTCCTACTTTAATGAAGCAAGGATCCACCATATCATTCCTAAAACAACTACAATAATCCACCACTTTTTTGCAAGAAAGTCCCCTACTGATGAATAATGGTTATTCTCTTTCTTTTTCATCCTTTTCACCTTCCAACTAATTTTCTAAAGGCAACAAATTATTTTAGGTATTAAAGATAAAAAATATAACGTGACAGCTAAATGAAAACTTTATTTTAAATAGTTCTTATATATTAAGTATAAGTTATCTAATAAAATTCTTCAGTAATTTGAATCGTTGATATAACAAGCATGCAACAAATCTTTGCTAGTTTTAGCTTAATAAATTTCATATACTTATCCAAAAATACAGGAGCGCCATAATGGAATTCGGAAACTATATCAAAAAACAACGCAATAATTTAGGCTTTACTCAAGCTGAAATTGCCGAAAAATTACATGTCACTCGGCAAACAATTTCCAACTGGGAGCAAGGAAAAAGTTATCCCGATTTAGACACACTCGTTAAGATTAGCGACATATATAAAATCACAATTGACGCTTTGCTTAAAGGAGACAAAGATTTGAAAAAATATTTGGATCAAGGAAAAGCTTATAATGCTTTTAGTGTTTTTAAGGGATTATTCTTCATAATGGATGGATTATTTTTCTTACTGACAAATTATCTAGTGGATTATAATTCTCTCATCGTTAATTTTTGTACATTTTCCTTTTTAATTACATTTGGAATAGCTATTCTTTATGGTGAGCATGTAAAACCGTTCTTTTTAGGAATAAGTAAACAAACGTACAGACAAAAAGGATACAAAAACAGTCAAAAATTTTCTTTAATTGGTAAAATATTTTTCGGGATTTTGATTATCATTATTGCAATCATGGTAATCATTCGAAATGATCTTAATAATTATTTAGGAACTTTAGTATTCATAATGGTCGGACTAATGAATATTTTTCAGAAATACATGTTTAAATAGAACTCTATTCAAAATACTAAACAAAGGTAAAGGTACTTTTAAAATGTTACTATTCCAACTCCATGATATGATTAAGCATAATTATGAACACGGCTTATACTCTCAAGGTTATACTTCTAAATCGAACGATTCCAACCTCTCTAAAATTAAGGATTTAAAGAACTTATCTGACTTTCAAATGGGAAAACATCAGGCATACGAAGATTATCAAATTAGCAAAAAATTTAGATTTTATCCGAAATTACCATTTGTACTTTTAAACTTAATTTCTGGAAATAGAATGCAAGAAGTCATAAGTTTTATAGATGGATATAACTATGAAAAACATAGACTTAAAAATAAATAATCTAAAATTCAAGGATTATTTATTTTTAGCTGGATTTACAGATTAAGAAAATCTTCTATGAATATAGATTCCTTCAGTTAACTTGCTAATGGATTAATTATATTTATTGGACATGGAAGCAACAATGTACTTCTATGTCTATTTATTTTTTGTCATATATAATTGACACCAGATTTAAGCAATGATAAAATCTCTAACATAGATGTCATATATATGTGTCATAAGGAGGGAGAGTCAATATTTGAACCGTGTTAAACAATTTCGAAAAGATCAAGGATTATCCCAGTTAAAGCTAGCTCAAAAAATTGGAGTAGCTCGTCAAACTATCAACTTAATCGAAAATAATAAGTATAATCCCTCGTTAGAACTTTGTATTAATTTAGCTAAAGCATTAAATACTGATCTTAATTCACTATTTTGGGAGGAACGTACAGATGAAAGAAACAATCAGCACCAAAATCATTAAATGGTTTTACGGTATTCATGGACCATTAGATGAATATCGCCGCAACGAACTCAATCGAATCGGTAATAATATTGCCATATTTTTATTATCAATAAATATATTATTAAGTTTTATTGCTAGCCTTTTAATGCTTAGTACTAATAATTCTGAACTTACTCTTGATATCGTAGTAAGCGTCTTACTATTAACTGTTTTCGCTTCTTTAGGCTACATTCTATATGAAACTAAACGACATCATTTAACAGAAATTGATGTTGAAGCTAAACAGGTGGGTAAGACTAAACAAAACTTTATTAAAAGATCAATTGGCTTAGGAATTTACTTTGCAATTGCAATGTATGGATTAACAATCCTTATCGATTGGCTGCCTAATAGAGAAGCACTAATTCCATTACTTACAGAACCTTCTACAATTAGTAGTGCTATTGTCAGTGGCATTATCTACGGACTATTAATGGGTACTTGGGAAACACATCAAATTAAAAGCGATCCTAATGATAAAAAGGTAACTCAAAATCACTTACATCAAAAGTATTGGTTAATTTTATTTATTATTATCATTATTACCAGTCTTCTGTTAATACATAAGTAATCATATTTACAAAAAAGGAGACAGCATTATGTCTTAAATTACTTTTTGTACCAAGATTTATGGTCGTTTCCCTCCTCGTTTGATACTATTAGATAAATTAATACGCAAAGGGAGTAACTTATGAAATTAGATAACAATAACGGGGTAATCGTTCCTTTTTGTTCAGCGTTAAATACTTTATTTATTATTGGTATAATTGTTCTCAATAAATATTGGGACACATTACCAGATCTACTATTTTTTCTATATATGTTTCTTATGATAACTAATGGCGTGATCTTAATTATTTATGCTGCCAAAAATAATCAAAAGTAAACTAAGAGTACCTATAATACTTAAATATCTTAGATTAGATCAAATAAGTCGAGAGAAAATACCAGAACAAATTGATTTCGGCTAATAAAAAAGGCTCCTCAACGTGAAAATTGATGACCTTCTTCTATCTGCCCCATTCCCCGCAGTTACAACGTTTTAGCGCGTAAGAAGAATTCATATTCCAATAAAATTCTCTTCAAATTATTACAGTAATTTAACAATTATGTAACAACTGCCACCCTTAAGATATTTTTCATATCTTCTTCACAATATCATCATATAGTAAAAGAGTGCACAATTAATTGCATGCATAAAAGAAAAAACAAACAATAATTCAGGAGTGAATAATTATCGCTAAGAAAAAAACAATGTCAAAAGTTCTTGTTGCTGCTTTAGGTGCTGCTGGTGCATTAGCTGTTGCTAACACTGCAAGTGCTGACACACAAGTTCAAGTACAATCAGGAGATACAGTATGGGGATTTGCTCAACAATACGCTACTACTGTTGATTCAATTTCTACTGCTAACCAATTGGCTGATCCTAACGTAATTTACGTTGGTCAACAATTAGTTATCCCATCTTCTGCTATTAGTACTGCTTCTGCTGCCGCAACTGTTACTGCACCTACTGCAACTGACAACGCTACTGCTAGTCAAGCAGCCGTTGAAACTACTGAAACAACAGCGGCATCAACTACTCCAGCTGTTTCTACCACAAACGCAAGCAACGTAGCCGACCAAGCACAACCAACAACAGTCGTATCTGCTGCTTCTGATAACAACACTACTGCTACTCAAGTTAGTGTTACGTCCCAAGCTCCAGCCCAAGTAAGTGCTGCTTCTGCTACTATTAATGTTGCTCAAACTAGTGCTGCAAATACTAACAACAACGTTACTACTTTAGCGGCTACTACTAACACTGCAACTCCAACACAAACTACATCCGCTACCACTGAAGCAGTTGCTACTCCACAAAGCAACACTACTGTTCAAAGTACTGCTGCTGTAACTGCTACTCCAGCAACTTCAACTCCTGCTGGTCAAGGTAATGGTTCTACTGCTAATGCGGTTGCCGTTGCGCAAGCACAAATTGGTACTCCATACGTTTGGGGTGGTAACCAACCAGGCGGATTTGACTGCTCAGGATTAGTTCAATATGCATATGGTCTTGGTTCAAACTACCGGACTACTTACCAACAAACTAACCTTGGTGCCCACCACAGTGATATCCAAAACGCTCAAAGTGGTGACCTTTACTTCTGGGGCCCAGATAGTGCTCCTTACCACGTTGCAATCGCTACTGGTAATGGCGGTTACATCCAAGCTCCTACACCAGGTCAAAACGTTCAAACTGGTAACATCAATTACTACACTCCTAGTTTCTACATCAGCATGAACTAGGATACGAATAGCATAATCATTGAGTAAGATAGAGGATTTTCTTCTACTTACTCTTTTTTCTTAGCAAATTTTAATAATTATATTGACAGCTTTATTATCATTGGTTATACTTAACAACAATCAATTATGTAGGGAGTAAGTATAATGAACGCATATCAAGCTATCAACGTTAATACTCGTTGGCAAAGCCGGTAATTCAGGTTGTTTCGTCATGGATGCGACCTGAAGAACAGATTGCATCTGTGCCGGCTGAGTTTGATGTTCATTTCAGTCCGCATGGATCCACATGCGGACTTTTATTTTGCCTTTCAAAAAACGAGGGTCCGTCATGTGGGCTCTCGTTTTTTATTATTTTGTGAGGTGAGATTTTAAATGAAAAGAATGTATAGTTTAATTGCAATTATTATCGCTTTCCTTTGTTTCGCATTCTTTAGAGAAAACAATGGGTTCGTAACTAAGCAACGAATTCCAAAAGTCGGTGTGTTAACCTTGATGCACCACCCAGCGTTAGATGAAATTTACAAGGGATATGTTGATGAATTAGCAAAGGAAGGTTACCACAACGGTAAGAATATCAAGATTGAGTATCAAAATGCGAATGGTGACCAAAGTAATCTTAAAACAATGGCTTCAAAACTTGTTAATGATAACTCAACTGTTCTTTTTGGAATTACAACTCCTGCGGCACAAGCATTAGCTAATTCTACTACCAAAACACCAATTGTACTTGGTGCAGTTACCGATCCAAAAGCAGCTGGATTAGTTAAAAATAATCAACATCCTGGGGGCAACATCACCGGAGTATCCGACCAAGCACCAATTCGCGAACAACTCAACTTGATCAAGCAATTTATGCCGCGAATGAAAACACTCGGAGTCATCTACACTTCAAGTGATGCTTCAGCAGTAGCCGGTTACCACCAAATCAAACGTGAATGTCGCAAGATGAATATTAACTTGAAGGCCTATTCAATTGCCAACAGTAACGACTTAAATCAGGTTTCCGAACAAATGCTTAGCCAGGTTGATGCAGTAATTGTACCAACAGATAATACGATCGCTGGGGCAATGCAAACCTTAGTTAAGAATGCCGATGCCGCTAACAAACCAGTCTTCCCAGCAACTGACACAATGGTTAAGCAAGGTGGCGTTGCAACTTACAGTGTTAACCAGCGTGCTCTAGGTGTCCAAGGCGCAAAAATGACCGTTGCAATTCTCAAAGGCAAATCAAAGCCCGCGGATACTCCAATTGAATATATGAAGCATGGGACGCCTGTTCTCAACATTAAGCAAGCTCGAAAACTTAATTTACAAATTCCCGCTCAATTTGAAAAGGATGCAGAAGCGAAAGGAGAGATTTACAAATGAATCTAATTGTATCGTCAATCGGTCAAGGGCTATTATGGGCTTTACTTGGTCTTGGCCTTTACCTGACTTTTAGAATTCTTGATTTTGCGGATATGACTGTTGAAGGAACTTTCCCTCTTGGTGCTGCCAGTGCTGTTGCTGCAATCACACATGGCATTAATCCCTTTTTGGCAACTTTAATTGCGATTGGTGCGGGAATGCTCGCCGGTTTGATCACCGGGTTGCTCTACACTAAAGGAAAAATCCCAAGTTTATTAGCCGGAATTTTAACGATGACTGCCGCTTACTCTGTTAACCTCCGCATTATGGGTAAATCAAACGTTTCATTGCTTGGCCAAAAGACACTTTTTAGTGGGGAATTCATGCGAAGTCTGCCCCAATACTTTGATAGTGTCTTCTTGGGAATAGTTACGATTGCGATTATTACCGTAATCCTAGTCTTCTTCCTTTCAACTGACTATGGACAGGCCTTCATCGCGACTGGTGATAATCCTGTAATGGCCAAATCATTTGGGATTCATACCGACACAATGGTCATCATCGGCCTAATGGTGTCAAACGGAATCGTTGGCCTTTGTGGGGCATTGATTGCTCAAAACAATGGGTATGCTGATATTAATATGGGAATTGGGACGATTGTTATCGCCCTTGCCTCAATCATTATTGGTGAAGTAGCCTTTGGTGAATTAACGCTTAACCAGCGACTTGTAGCCGTTACTCTTGGTAGTATCATTTACCGAATCATCTTACTTGCCGTGCTACAACTTGGTTTCTCTGCCAACGACCTCAACCTTATCTCCTCCGTTGTTCTTGCAATCTGCATGATGTTGCCACAACTTGAAGAACGCATTCACCTAAAAAAGCCAATTTTGAAAGGAGTCCGGCCTCATGAATAAACCTATTTTAGAATTGCAAGGCGTCAAAACCATTGTTAATAAGGGCACATCTAGTGAAACGACTATTCTTAAGGGCTTAAACCTTAAAATTAATGAGGGAGACTTCATTACAATCGTTGGAACGAATGGTGCCGGTAAATCGACTCTTTTTAATGTCATTGGTGGAAACCTGCACGCTGACGAAGGAAAAATTTTGCATAATGGACAAGATATTACCAATACGACAGAAGAACAGCGAACAGCTTTCCTATCCCGTGTTTTTCAAGATCCAAAATTGGGAACGGCTGCGCGAATGACAGTTGCTGAAAATATGTTGTTAGCAACTAAGCGGGGTGAGCGTCGCCATCTTATTCCTCGGAAGCTCAAAAGTAACATGGAACGTTTCACCAAGCTAGCTGCAACAATGAATAACGGCCTCGAAAATCGTATGAATACAGCTACCGGCGCCCTTTCAGGAGGACAACGGCAAGCATTAAGTTTTTTAATGGCAACAATCAAACGACCTGATATTATTTTGCTGGATGAACACACTGCTGCTCTTGACCCGCACACAAGTCTAAATTTATTACACGCTACTAATGAACGGATCACTAAAGATCATTTAACCGCTCTAATGATTACCCATAACCTTGAAGATGCCTTAGAGTATGGGAATCGTCTAATCGTGCTTAAAGATGGTGAAATCAAAGCAGATTTTAATGCAGAGCAACGAAAATCTCTTACTCCTGAGAAACTTTATACTTATTTTGAAGGATAGTTTGACTATATATCAAATTCGATATATATTAAGTATATCGAATTTGATATATAGGAGACTTAATTATGAATTGGTGGATTATTTTTATCACATTTCTTGCCGTAAACCTCGATTTCTTTTTTATCTTAATCTTTCTACTCGAACGGTATAACCTTCGCGACGTAATCATTGGCTATCTCGTCGCCCTCTTTTTCCTAGTTACTATCAGCTTTTTACTAGGAAAAACACTTGCTATTTTTCTCCCTGAGTGGATTCTAGGACTACTTGGTGTTTTACCTATTTACATGGCTCTCCATGACAACGATGAAGATCCAACTCATACCGAAAAGTATGGCCCAATTATTACCACATTAATAACCTATCTGGCAGTCTGCGCTGGTTGCAACCTCTCAATTTTCTTACCAATTTTAACGAATCTTACCTTCCAACAATTTACTCAGGCACTTCTTTTTATTGCAGTCCTTTCAATTGCGATTGTGATTCTCATAAAAGGAATTGGTAATATTCCACTAATTAAGCAAGCAATGCAGCGTTATAGCGAAACCTTAATGAAGGTCATTTATATCGGTGTTGGTTGTTATGTTTTTTGGGATAGTGGATTAATTACACACCTTATCCACCTTCTTTAGTTTGGTATAATAATTACTAAACCGATTAAAAGGAGGAGCAGCAACCATTGTCTTCCACACAAGCCTTTATTGATGAAGCTGCTAAAATCTATAAAGTCCTAAGCAATAGTACGCGTTTAAACATCTTATATTATCTTCGGCACTATGACGGTGAAGCTGATGTTAAAACAATCGTTAATGATCTTCATCTTGCTCAACCGATCGTTTCAAAGCAACTCGGTATTTTATATCGCTACCAGTTAGTCAGTCGCCACAAAGAAGGAACACGCGTTTACTATGCTTTAGATGATCCTCATGTTATTGAAATGATTGATGACATGCTAAAACACGTTAAACACGAAATAAAGGGCGAACCACATCCTCGAAATTTATATAAATAAAGAGTGAACAGGAAACAATCAACAAAGATTATTCTCTATTCACTCTTTTTGTTATTAATTATTTTTCACTCTTCCGTTTTCCAAAACCAAAGAGACTAGCAAAGGTAGTTACAAGACCTAAACCAATAACTACTGTTGAATTTTGATTACCAGTTTGAGGACGCTTATTATTTGGTTCTTCATCTTTAATATATTTGACAACATACTAAAGGTTTTCGCCGCCAGAATTAATTGCTTTTGTTAGCTACAGTTAACCATTTTTAAACTTTTGTATAAAAAATTAATGAAATAATCAATCTTTCACTTTATAGCTTGACTAGCGTAAAATGATTAGCAGATTGTTAAAAGGAGATTTAAAATGGACGAGCTATTTGAACATTCTTCAATCAAGCGAGCATACTTTACGCTGGCCTTACCTGTTGTATTAAGCATGGCTGTAACCTTAATTTATAACATGGTTGATACTTTTTTCGTGGCCAAAACTGGGAATCCTAATTTAGTTGCCGGCGTTTCCCAAGGAGCACCAATTTTTACGTTAATGATTGCTCTTGGAGACATCTTTGGTCTTGGCGGAAGCTCAGTTATTTCCCGCTTATTTGGTGAACACCGTGATAAATTAGCACGCTTTGTCAGTGGTTATTGTTTCTATGCACCAATTATTTGCGGAATCATCGTAACTGCAATAATGATTATCTTTCAAACCCCAATTTTACATTTATTGGGTGCTTCCCCTGCCACTTGGAAATATGCACGAGAATATTACTTAGTGATCGCTTGGGGCGCAGTTTTCATTATCTTTGGCCTTTCACCAACTAATATTTTACGAACAGAAGGTCTAGCCATTCAGTCGATGATCGCTAGTATGGTAGGGACAGGAATTAATATTGTTTTAAATCCAATCTTTATTTTCACATGTGGGCTCGGTGCAGCTGGTTCAGCGTTGGCCACTGTAACAAGTACTGTTATTGGCGATATTTTAATGATTTATTATTTACGAACAAAGAGTAAAAAATTAACGACTTCAATTCGTGAAACGAAAATCGGCTGGAAGCTTCAATTTGAAATCTACGCTATCGGAATCCCGGCCTCGGTCACTAATATCATGGCAACGTTTGCGGTTGCGTTAACTAATCGTTACTTGATTGTTTATGGTGCGGATAGTGTAGCAGCCATGGGAATTGCGATGAAAGCAAACATGATCATCAATATGGTAATGGTTGGTTTTGCATTCGGCGCGCAACCCTTGATCGGATACGTATATGGTGCCAAAGATGAACAACGATTCAATAAAGTTGTCAAATTTGATATTCAAGTTGTTGCTAGTCTTGCCTTTATACTCACTATTATTCTTTTCATTTTTGCTCCCCAGGTTATTCGTATTTTCATGAATGATTCCCAAATAGTAAAAGAAGGTGCCTTGATGCTACGTTGGCTATCAATTTCGACAACTCTTGCTGGTATCATTCTTGTTTTTACAACCATGTTCCAATCAATGGGAAAAGCAACTCCTGCATTTTGGCTTTCATTCTGTCGTCAGGGATTGATTTTCGGAGTAGTGATTAGTGTTTCCGCAAAATTATTTGGTTATACTGGAATTATTGCTGCTCAAGCTATTTCTGATTGTTTAACCTTTATCCTGGCACTTATTTTCTTCTATTGCTATCGTCCACGTTTTAAATAGTTAAGAGATGTTTATGACTGTTGGGCGTTGAGCTGCCCATCATCTTTGTTTCTCAAAAATGCCTCTCTTAACGCACCTATCTCAACTAACTTGTCATTTGCTCCCGTTACGTAAAAATGATAGTCTGGATTATTGAAGTAAGTACCGAACGGAGGCTTTTTATGCGAGAATCAACAAAATCATGGCTGACCTGGCCAACTTTTTATACTCTCTCAGAAATTTATCAAGTTCCCTTGAACATCATATGGTTTATCTTAAGCGGCGCAATTGCCTATCGTGAATTTCACACGATTAACCTGATCAATATTTTTCTCTGTTGTCTTGATGTGATGATTTTTGACCTAGCAGTAAATGTCGCTGACAATTATTTTGATTATCGTCATGGTAAGGACCCTCATTTCCTAACCGTTAGTAATCCGGTGGGACGATTAAAATTACCCATCAAAAAAGTTCGTAATTTAATGATTATCCTCTATCTTATTTCAATTATTCCAGGAATCATTCTAGTAGCCCGTACCCACTGGTCTGTTCTCATCTTAGGAGTCATCGGATATTTTGTTGGGATCTTCTATACCGCTGGAAAATTCCCAATTAATGCGACCCCCTTTTGTGAAGCTATCGTCGCTTTCTTTATCAGTTTCTTTATTGTCTTTGTTGGTGTGTACGTAGCTGTTTATCCTCACTTAGTTATGGGTTTTGACACAATTGGTCAAATTTTCGCTATCTGTCTCCCCTTAATGATTATCTTTTATGCCCTTCAGTTAGCGAATAATGTTTGCGATCTAGAAGAAGATCTAATTAATGGACGAAAAACAATGGCTAGTTTTGTTGGTAAAAAACGAGGCTTCCAAGTCGTTAAAGTGCTCATTATTATTGGAATGATAATGCCACTAATCTTAGCTGTCATGCATCTTATTCCTCCCGTTACCGGTCTTGTCTCTTTATGGGTTCTTCCAACTTTACGAAATACACATAATTTTTTTACCAATCCTGATAAAGAGACAACCTATTTGCACCTACTTAAAGAATTATCTGTCTTCCTTATCCTCTATATTATGATCTATACTCTTTGTGCTATCCTTACATTTTAAAAAACTATTGACGCATGAACACCTAACGTTCTTTTACCTTCTCCCATTAGAGCAAACACGAAAAGATTGAAAATTCGCTGTTTATTCTAATGGGAGTTTTTAGCTCAAAAAAAGCTACGCAAGGGAAGCTCATAAACTTTATTAAAAAAATAGACAGCCTAACACTGGACTAATCCTGGGAATAAGCTGTCTAAAAAGTTGATATATTTTATTCTTTCATCTTTCGTTCAAGGTAGTGAGCTAATTTGGGCTCAGGATAATATCCCGTTACCTTTTCTTTTGCTTGACCATCCCTAAAGAGGACAAGGCTCGGAACGCTCATTACTTTGTACCGTTGTGCGATTTCTTGATTGCCATCCACATTCATTCGCACAAATTTGATTTTATCGCCATATTGCTTTTCAAGCTTCTGCATCGCTGGTTCCATCATTTTACATGGACCACACCATGGCGCCCAAAAGTCAACAATCGTCATTGAGCCTTGAATATCCTTATCAAAGGTCTCAGCTGTAGCATCAATTGCCATTTTATTCTACCTTCTTTTTCTGTGATCTACGTATAAAGTGAATAATAATCGTTACCGCAAAAACAAGCAAGATAAAACTACCGAAAATCCCAGATGGAATCTCGATGTCAATCGCAGGAATCGTTAAAAAGAGCTTAATAGCAATCACAAAAATTAAGATATATGCCATCGGTTCTAGCTCTGGTACTTTACGCATCAGTTTCATGATAACTTCAGCTATTCCACGCATACATGCAATCCCAATCAGGCCACCAATTAAGACAATAACGGGATTATCGGAGACGGCCAATGATGCCAAAACAGAATCAATGGAGAAAATAATATCCATAAATTCAATCTGTAAAACAACTGTCCAAAAAAGCTTTCGTCCAGTTAAACGCGTTTTACCTTCACGGGCCTTTCGCATTGCACGCTTACCAAAGAACTTATTATGAAAGTAACGATAGACAAGGTAAATTAAGTAAGCAGCTCCAATAACTTTGATTTCCCAAAAGTTAATAAGATAAACACCAATCCCGATAATTAAGAAGCGAAAAATGTAAGAACCCCAAATACCGTAGAAAAGTGATTCTTCTTGTTCTTTTAACGTTGGCAATACTCGAGTTTGAGCCGCTAATACAACAGCATTATCAACTGACAATAAACATTCAATCATAACCAAGGAAAAAATGATTAACCAGTCCTGTCCTGATGTAACAACTGTTGCCCAGTTATGTGGATCAAAAAATGGTCCATACAACTTCTCTAAAAGTGACAATTAATGTCCTCCCTTAATTTAAATTTGCTACTTAGCTAAGTTATATTTTACCAAATAATTTTCAAAATACGATGGTAATGGCGCACTAATATTTAAAGATTTCATTACGAAAGGCAATATAAGTTTTTGCGACACACCATGAAGGAGCATTCCCTCTGTCGACGAAGGGTTATAAAGCGGATCACCGACGATCGGATGACCACTATGCGCCAAATGAACCCTAAGTTGGTGTGTCCGGCCAGTTACTAAGCGAAGTTTCACTAAGGAACGTTCACGATTACTTGCCAGTGTTTCATAATAGGTCAAGGCTGGTTGCGCGTTTTGCCCGTTTACTTGATGGAGATGGGAATTCACCGGATTACGTCCAATTGCCCAATCAAACTTTCCACTTTGGGCCATTTCTCCCTCTACTACCGCCAAATATTGTCGATGGATTTGTCCATCGCTAATTAGTTGATTAAGGATTGGGACAACGATTGGATTTTTAGCAACAACTACTGCGCCACTCGTTTGTAAATCTATCCGGTGAACCATGTAAGCATTATTTTGACTATGCGCTAAATAGCCTGCTACATCGTTCATTAATGTTCCTGTTTCGCCATGGTAATTAGGGTGTGTTTTTTGCCCCCGTGGTTTATTTACTACTAATAAGTCACGATTCTCATATAGGACTTCCAAGTGTGGCCGGGATGACGGAAGATAATCATTTGCGGTGGGGGTACGAATTTCATCACCACAAAATAATAATTGAATATTGTCGTTTCTTTCCACCAGTTCATTCATTGACCGATATTTGCCATTAACAAGCACTGTTCGTCTAATTCGTAAATAATGGATTAGCCGATTAGGAAGCAGCCATTGATCGTGAAGCAATTTGCGCAGTGGTTTTGCCACCTGCTCATCAGCTAACTTTTCATTAATCTGCCACCGATATTTCATTTTCCTCACCTCTCTTTAGTCTAAATTCTGATAAGATTATTTTACTGTATTTCCCAGGAAATATTTATAATATTTTTAAGCCGGTTTACTTTTATCCAATAATAGCGTTGAATAGAGTATGAGTAAATTTAAGGGGATGGGTACCGATGTTAACAACAGAACAAATTAATGATCATAGTAAATGGATAAGTATATTCGAACCTCTTCCCCATGAACGATTAGATTTAATTGAAAAATACGAGGTTACTCAAGAATTACTTGATTACGCAATTGACCCCTATGAAAAAGCCCGGGTTGAAATTGATCCAGATGCAGGAGTTACATTATTAATTTTCGATGTCTATGTGCCAACTCATGCCGTGACGGCTCCACAAACTGCACCAATCGGCATCATGCTAACCGCTAATAATATCATTACTTTTACAAACGCAAAAACTAACTTTGTAAATGGAATCATTGCCAATCAGTTACAATTATTAAAGAAACACGGCGAAAATGACGACAAATTAAACTTAGTCTTCCCTGTCCTTTATCGACTTTCGACTGATTATTTTGGTCCCCTTCGTCGTGCAGACCAACAGCGACAAGAAATCCAACAAAATCTTCAACGGCGAACGGGACGCCAAGCGATCACTCAATTTATGGAAATCGAAACTGGATTAGTCTATATTCTTACCTCACTCAAAGGGAATGTTTCCCTACTTGAAGAATTTAAACGTCGCTTTGGTAACCACATTACTACTAAGCAATATAATGATCTTGATGATGTAATTGTCGAAGCACAGCAAGGTTTAGAAATGGCACAAATGACTTCAGATGTTTCTGCCCGTGTCTCTAACGCTTATAGCAAGGTTCTTGATAGTGACCTAAACCAAACGATGAAATATCTAACCATCTATTCAATTGTTCTCTCAATTCCAACAATTGTATCTGGTTTTTACGGTGAAAACGTCAAACTTCCCCTCGCAAACGGAGACTATTCATGGGTTTTTACAATCTTCATTACTATTGTCCTAATGTTGGCATGTGTCATCTTTCTTATTAATCGTCATTGGTGGAAATAAAATAGTGAGTGAAAATTAACCGCCTCGACAAGGCGGTGGGCTAAGGATAGAACGGTGATTAGCACGGTACGGGCTGATCATCGTTCGGACTTAGCCTCGAGCCTTGTGGTTAATTTCCACGATATCTTGACTAATCGTAGAAAAGAGGCTGAGAAAAAACTCCGTTTTTTTCTCAGCCTCTATTTTATAAGTTATCGCCACGTTCAAATTGGAACTTAGAATTTAACAACGCTTCATGTAAAAGTTGGTTAATCAATTCATGCGTTTCATTCAGAATATGATTAGCGGTTTTCATATTTTGTTCAGTTAGATAGTTAATTAAATTAGCCGAATTTTGGATCTGAGCTGTTTTTGTAATTGTATCTACTCGTCCTACGCCATAGCTTTGACACCGATCTCGGAAATCATTTACTTCATTGATAAATTCATGATAGCGTGGTTCTACAATTACTTCTAACAATTTATTTAACCAATAAGCACTTTTATCCGGCTGAGCATCGTCAGTAGCATACTTATATTTTGCCGGAGTATCACTAATATTTGTAAAGAACGGAACATAAGGGCTATAGCAATAAAAGCCAAAATTAATCCATTGAATAGCAGCATATTGCGCTGGTACATCATTCCGAATTTGTAAAATACATGAACTTTGATTACGATCAAGAGCAATTGAACGGAATTTCCGCTGTTCCTCTAGTGTTCCAGAAGCATAAGTTCCCATTGGATCATACGGGGTACCATTATAATGTGATGAGAGGAAATACTCTACATCCTCAACGGCAATTTTCTTTTCTGCATGTTGAATAAATGGAATATTTTGACTGGTAGGTTCCTGTTTTAAGGAGGGGGTAAAGAGTTTTTGACCATACCAAGAACGAGGAGTGTTGTAGTAAGCATCTGCCTCATCTTGCGTACCAAAAATATTCCGGAAATTAAAGGTTTGAGGATTAGGATTTAAATGATATTTTTCTACAAAATCTTTAATTTGCGGCGCATACATAAAGCTATTGTGATCGTTAAAGTCGACCTCTTCAATGCACATAATGTTTGGGGCAATTGCATAAGCATCATCAGGAATCCGCTGGGCAACCCATTGATGGCCACCACCAGTTTCAAAGTACCAGACTTCATCATTATCGCTAAAGGCAATTCCATTACTCTCACCAGTACCGTATTTTTCAATTAAAGAGCCAAGACGCTGAACTCCTTCGCGGGCCGACTTAATAAATGGTAGGACGAGATAAACCATTGAATCTTCATTAATCCCGTTTTCTACTAATGGATCATGACCAAGTACCCTGGCATTTGTCATCTCGGTTTCTGTCGCACTCATTGCAACATTATATTCATTAATACCCTGTTCATCCCAGCGCCCTTCATCAGGCACGCCATTGGGAGTTGCAGTATAACGACATCCCTTTCCCTCCATTTCAACGGTTAATCCATTATATTTTGAAACATAATGTTCACCAGTATAATCCTTGGCTGGAAATACTTTGAAGGTCTTAGGATTAACTCCATCTTCTGCATCCTCATCGCGTGCAATAATTGTTGAGCCATCAATCGTCGCATTCTTTCCAACAAGCATTGCCGTACAACTACTCCTTAGCTTTTTCATGATATACGCTTCCTTCCACAGTAGTTAATGTACTTTTTAATAATACCACTATCTGGAATCAACTGGATTACAAGAAAAAACTGAACTTTAATTCCATAACTCGGTCTAAAACATTATTAATGCCGAACAAGTCATTGCAACTGTTCGGTATTAGTGCTAGGATAACTACATTAAATAAATAGCCTATATAATACCGAAATATGGTCGGTTAGTCTCTACCTAAAGCCGTAAACTTTAGACTATAAGCACTTCTTAAAAACTGACACTGTCTGTTTTTAATTTAAAGCTTTAAAAATCGGTAGAGAGGCTGAACTTTCAGTCTCTTATTTTTATTTAGGCGTGTTAATTTTTAAGGAGGTACATTTTGAAAGAACCCGTTTCATCTATTCAAGCACCTAGTCGTCACACTAAAATCGATTTCACTCGTCAATGGCAAAATTTTGTCCTCGGTTTCCAGCACTTACTCGCAATGTATTCTGGGGATGTTCTTGTTCCATTATTAATTGGACATTACTTACATTTCTCTCCTCTGCAAATGACTTACCTGGTCTCAATCGATATTTTCATGTGTGGTGTTGCAACGCTCTTACAATTAAAGCGAACCCCATTAACTGGGATTGGTTTACCGGTTGTGCTCGGTTGTGCAGTTCAAGCTGTTACTCCTCTCGAAACAATTGGTGGAAAGCTAGGAATCACTTATATGTATGGGGCCATTATTGCAGCCGGAATCTTTGTTTTCTTAATTGCTGGCTTTTTTGCCCGCTTGAAAAAGTTTTTTCCGCCAGTTGTTACCGGATCTTTAATAACTATTATTGGATTTACCCTTGTGCCAGTAGGTTTCCAGGATTTGGGAGGAGGTACGCCAACAGCTACTTCCTTTGGAGATCCCGCTAACCTTCTTATCGGTTTTCTAACAATTGCTATTATTCTATTATTTAATGCCTTTGCTCGTGGTTTTATGAAATCAATTGCCATTTTATTAGGAATTTTAATTTCTTCTTTCATTGCGGGCGCATTAGGCTTTGTTTCTCTTAAACCGGTTAGTGAAGCTGCCTGGTTTCATGCTCCTCAGTTATTTTTCTTTGGCGTTCCCCGTTTTAACGTGAGTGCCATGATTACAATGATTCTTGTTTCACTCACGACAATGATTGAATCAACTGGGGTGTTCTTTGCCCTTAGCGATATTACAGGTCGACAATTAACAACCAAAGACTTAGAACGTGGATACCGGGCTGAAGGGATTGCTGCAATTTTAGGCGGACTTTTTAATACCTTTCCTTATTCTACTTTTTCTGAAAATGTGGGTGTCCTTAAAATGTCAGGAGTAAAAAGTCGCCAACCCGTTTACTATGCTGCCTTTTTACTCTTATTGCTTGGCCTTCTACCGAAAGTCGGTGCCCTCGCAACGGTTATTCCCGAACCTGTCCTTGGCGGTGCAATGATTGTTATGTTTGGGATGGTCGGCGTTCAAGGAGTCCAAATTCTCCATAAAGTTGATTTTTCTAATAATGCTAACCTTCTTACAGCATCTGTTTCCATCGGCTTGGGCTTAGGGATTACTATGTATCCTCAACTATTCCAACATATGCCAACTGAATTTCAAATTATCCTTGGTAACGGAATTGTTGTTACCAGTCTTTCGGCCGTTTTTCTTAACATGTTATTTAATCATCGGTCGGCTAGCCATAGTTAATTCTCATTATTTTTTAATTTAGTTATTGACATTCAAATCTAAGCACGATATTATAATTTCAACAATTATCGTTTCAGTAGATCCTTCGTTGGGCGTAAGAGAGCCGGTGGTGAGGTGCGAACCGGTCAGGCGGAGTGTTTCGAATTATCACGAGATCTGAATTGTCCGGCCATATTCAGTGCCGTTACCACCTGATATGAGTGCGCATAAGATTAATATGCGTAGGTGGGTGGTACCGCGATTAAAATAATCGTCCCGTTGATATCTTTATCAACGGGACTTTTTTATTTCTTTTCTAAGGAGGAACAACGATGAAAAGTATTCGTTTCAAAGAGGCAGTAACTCTTTTACTTATCATGTTAATAATTTTAGGAACTGCCGTGATTAAGTTTGGTTTATCACCACAGATTCCTGTCCTATTTGTCATTGCTTTGCTTATTTTTTGGGTTAAATTTCGTGGTGCTAGTTGGGATGAGATTCATAAAGGTATCCAAGAAGGAATCGGTACCGCAATCATCCCCATTTTTATCTTCATTCTTATTGGGGCATTAATTGCTGTTTGGATTCAAGCTGGAGTTATCCCTACAATTATGATTGTGGGATTTAATTTAATCAGTAGCCAATTTTTTGTCCCATCAACATTTATTGTCTGTTCTTTAGTTGGTTTATCCATTGGGAGTGGTTTTACAACTATTTCAACAATCGGCATTGCTTTATTCGGAATGGGGGTTGCACTCAATGCCAATCCTGCTTTAGTAGCGGGTGCAATCATTTCGGGAGCGGTTTTTGGTGATAAAATGTCGCCACTCTCTGATTCAACTAATCTTGCCTCGGCAATCGCCGGTAGTGACCTTTTCGCCCATATCAAGAATATGATGTGGTCAACAATTCCTTCTTTTCTTGTTTCGCTAATTCTATTCTGGTTCTTTGGTAATTCTAGTTCACATGTGAATGCCGGTAAGATTGCTCATATAATGGCTATCCTTAATCAACAATTTACGATTTCATGGTGGGCCTTATTACCAATTGCCTTAATGTTTATCTGTGCATGGCGTCATATTCCGGCTATTCCAACCTTATTTATCAATATCATCATTACAGTAATCATGATCTTCTTCCAAAAGCCAGGAACTTCTCTTCAATCTCTCGCCAAATTAATTAGTGATGGTTTTGTTGCTCACACTAGCGACGCAACTGTTAATACGCTGCTTACCCGTGGCGGGATTAGCAGTATGATGGGAACAGTTTCCCTGATCATTGTTACCCTTTCACTGGGAGGAATTTTGATGAAGTTTAACATTGTTCAGTCAGCAATGAAGCCACTCGTTGATCATCTTCATAAGCCTGGCAGTCTTATTACTGTTACCATTCTTTCTGGTATTGGAATCAATCTTTTTGTAGGAGAGCAATACCTTTCCGTTATTCTTCCGGGTAAGGCATTTAAGGGTGCATTTAATAAAATGGGCCTTTCCCCATTAGCTCTTAGTCGTGTCCTTGAAGATGGCGGAAGTGTTATTAACTACTTAATTCCGTGGGGAGTTGCTGGCTCATTTGCCGCCTCAACCCTTGGTGTACCAGTTCTTCACTTCTTACCATTCGCTTTCTTTAGTCTTTTTTCACCAGTCTTCTCAATTTTAAGTGGGGTTACAGGAATTGGGTTGAAGTGGCAAAAAGGAAAGCAACGCAATACTGCGAATGAAAATCAAATAAAAGAAGCTTAAAAAATCTGGGTTTGAGAATTTCTCTTACCCAGACTTTTTATTATCCTGCAATTAATACTTCCGTTACCAATAATCCACCACCAAAGATTAATACAAAGACAACTACCGGCCACACAAAACGCAGCCAATGAGAATACCGCATATCGAGCATTTGCAAGGTTGCCATTACTAATCCAGTCGGTGCTAAGAATAACATTGCATATTGACCAAATTGATATGCAGTAACAACCGTATATCGTGGAATATGAACTGTATCCGCCAATGGTGCTAAAATTGGCATTGCTAGCACTGCTAAACCAGATGATGATGGGACGATAAAACCTAAGACAAAGAATACTAGCATCATCACAATAATAAAAAATGATCCGTTCATATGCGCAACCATTTTTGAAGAAGCATAGAGAATCGTGTCAGAAATATAGCCATCGTTAAGCACTTTATTAATTCCTCGTGCCAAACCAATAATTAATGATACACCGACTAAACTAGCTGCTCCATCAGAAAAAGCTGTTGTCGTCTTATATTCACCCAAACCATCTTGATGTCCAAAACAAGTTAAAAACATAATAATAATAGCAATTGTCAAGAAGGCTGATGCCATATTAGGAAAAGCCCATCCTTTGGCCATTACTCCCCAAATCATAATTGGGAAAGCACAAGCAAATAAAATTAAAATGATTTTCTTTTTTAAAGTAAACCGCTGATCTTTTTCTTCGCTAGTAGTCATTCCCCACATTTGATCAAATTTAGCCCGATCATCATATGAATAAGAAAACTGGGGGTTCTGTTGTACTTTGCGTGCATACCAATGCAGATAAAATAATAAACAAGCAACTGCAATAACCAAACCAAAGATTCGTCCTGCCATTCCTTGCGTAAAAGTTGTCCCAGCAGCATTTGATGCAATTACAACTGAAAACGGATTGATTACTGAAAATGTTGTTCCAAGTGAACTTGCTAAGAAAATAGCCCCAACACAAACAATTGAATCATAACCCATTGCAATAAAAACCGGGGCTAAGATTGGATAAAAGGCAACTGCTTCTTCTTCAATCCCACATAGCGTGCCACCAAGGGCTAGTAAAACTGTCACGAGAAACACTAAAATAAATTCTTTTCCTTTAGTCTTGGTAGATAGTGCGGCTAGCCCAGATTCAAAGGCTCCACTTGCTTTAACAACACCAATCAAACCACCTAAAACTAAGATAAAAATCATAATATCAACTGATTCAATCGTACCGTCGACCATACTAGAGAAAATATCGCTGACCGAAGCCGGATGTTGTTCAAGCCGCTTATAAGTTCCTGGCACTGAAATCGGTTTATTGATTGCGCCGGATTTAAACTGGTCGACATCAATCTGAATATGCAATTTATCTAATGTTGCCTGTGTTGCCGGATAACTAATTTTTTCTCCAGTTGGTTGTGTTACTTGGAGATGGTTATTGACATATGCTAGCTTAGAATAACTTCCCGCTGGAACAATCCAAGTAAGCATTACTGCAATCACCGTTAGAAAGAATAAAATCGTAAACGCGCCTGGCATCTTTAGTTTAAACCGATGTTTTTTCTCTGCTGTTGCTTCTCCCATCTTCCTCACTCCTTAAGTCTTCTTTCTCCCTCCTGTTAATTTTAGCAAGCGTTTTCAATAAACTTCATAATAAGTCAGATTAATTCAACAAATGCATATTTATTGTTTAAAAGGAACTGTGATATAAGTTAGGTAACTTCCATAAAATACGAACAGCGCAGTACAACAATGGCCTTCAGTGTCCGGCAAAGTCGAACGCTGAAGGCCTATTGTTGCTTGCGGGGGCTCCCAGAGGCTAGCTTCGCGTCGAAAAACGAAGTCACGAGTGACTTCTGTCTCGCTCCTTTTAACATTTTCGCCTTTATTACTTAGGCTACTTATTATATTCAACAATTTCCATATCATTATCAGTCAACGTTGCGCGCGTCAGACTTCCATTTGCTGGACGCTCAGTCACATCATACTTTCCATGACCAAACCGTTCTACTAAGCTTAGAACAGTATTTCCATGACTTACCCATAAAATATTTGCGTCGTCAGGTAAATCAGCATTACGAATTAATTCAATGCCTTTATCCATTCGTTGCCAATATTCTTCATTGTTTTCGGCATCATGAAATGGGTCAGCATCCTTTAACCAGTCTTTAGCTTGTCCAATGGAATATGCTGTTACAATTTCACGGAAGTTCTTAAAGCCATGAGGAGCGCCCGCGTTGTACCAAGCAAGATCCATATTCGTTCCTTCATATGATCCATAAAACTCTTCCCGAAAATAAGGAGCAGTGACTGGATGAGCTACAGAATTAGCGTTATTAAGATTTAAAATTACTTGTGCTGTTTCCATTGCTCGGGAAAGGTCACTACAAAAAGCACCATCGAAGTGAATGTTTTGTAACTTCTCACCAGCTACCTTTGCATCTTCTTTACCCTTCATCGTTAGTGGGGAGTTGCTCCACCCCTGCAGTTTATTGTAAATATTAAAGAAAGTCTGTCCATGGCGAACAAGGTAAATATTTAATTTAGTCATAACGATCCCTCCATATTCTTATTGTACCGCTTACAAACGCTTAAAACTATTTAAGAATTAATTTTGAGCTTTAAACACATATTCTTCATATTCTCCACGTAGACTAAAAAATATAGAAGGAAGGAATTATTATGAAACTTAGAGACACTAGTCAACCAAATATTGTTGCCGCTAAGATTATTAAAGTTACTTCGAAAAACGTTACCGTAATTACTGAAGAAGGCCACCTGCTCAAGATTCCATTAACTAAACAATATCGGGAAGATAAAACTTTACGCGCATCATTAGTTGATATTTTGAAAGCAGGGATATGGATTCCAGTAAATAAAAAGCTTAAAAAATTATTTAGTTACGACTGGCTTTCTGTTCCTGCCTTGGTCCCAGCAAAGAATTAAGTTTCTTCAATGATTTCCATAAAAAGGATGTTTTATAGTAATCTATGATAAAATAATTCTTGATTTGTCGAAATTGGACTTCGATAATCTAGAACAAACCATATTGATTGCGAGGAACATTCCTAATGAAAAAATTAAGCAAATTTGTGGATACTAGGATTGGTTTTTTCACCCTCCTAGTTATCCTTTTTTGGTTAAAGACCCTGTTTGCTTACTTTACTGACTTTAAGCTTGGTGTTACGGGAATTTTTCAATACCTTATTTTAATTTTTAACCCGTTAGCAACCACCTTTTTTATTTACAGTTTAGCATTCTACTTTAAGCGTTCACGGTTCTTCTACCCAGTTATTATGGGGCTAGACATTGCGAACACATTATTACTTTATTTAAACGTCATCTATTATCGTGAATTTACCGATTTTATGACAATTGCTACGATGACAGGTTATTCAAAAGTTAATCAAGGTTTAAGTGGTAGTTCACTTGCCCTCACTAACTTTCATGATGTCTTTTACTGGTTAGATATCGTCGTAATTCTTATTTTAATGCTCTGTAAAGTTATCAAATTTGATCCCCGAGCAATTGGAACACGGTTAGCATTCGCATTTAGCTCCGTTGGTCTTGTCTTATTTGGGGTTAATTTGTCTTTTGCGGAAATGAGTCGTCCTCAATTACTTGGCCGGACATTTGATCGTTCTTACATTGTAAAATATCTTGGAATTGATACTTTTACTGGCTATGATTTAGTAAAATCGCAACATATCAATAACATGCGACAGAGTGCTACTAAACCTGAACTACTGAAAGTTAAGAAATTTACTGACAAGCACTACGCTCCGGCTAATCCACAAATGTATGGAATTGCTAAAGGACGTAACGTGATTATCATTCACCTTGAAAGTTTCCAACAATTTTTGATTAACAAGAAGATCAACGGGCAAGAAGTTACCCCATTCCTTAACTCGCTTTATAATGGCAAGGATACCTACTCGTTTGATAATTTCTTCCATCAAGTCGGTCAAGGTAAAACTAGTGATGCGGAAAACCTTTTAGAGACTAGTACATTTGGCTTGCCACAAGGATCTTTATTTGCCACACTCGGAAGCGATAATACCTTCCAAGGCGCTCCAGCTATTCTTAATCAACGTGCCGGTTACACGAGTGCAGTCCTCCATGGAAATGTTGCTAGTTTCTGGAACCGCAATAATGTATACAAAAATTTAGGCTATCAGTACTTCTTTGATGCTAGTTATTATGATACTTCTGGAGACAAAGCTACCGGATATGGACTTAAAGATAAGTTATTATTTAAAAACTCCATCAAGTATCTTCAAAGTTTACAGCAACCATTCTACGCGAAATATATCACTGTTACTAACCACTTCCCTTACACGCTTGATGATGAGGATAAAGATCCAAACTTCCAAACTACTAATACTGGGGACAGTAACGTCGATAATTACTTTGTAACTGCTCATTATCTGGATCAATCAATTCAAGAATTCTTTAATTATCTTCAAAAGACTGGTCTTGACAAGAAATCAATCATAATGATCTATGGTGACCATTATGGGATTTCAAATAGTGAGAATACTTCCTTAGCAAGTGTTCTGGGAAAGAGTGCCGATGATTGGACAGACTTCGATAACGCTCAACTTCAACGTGTGCCGCTAATGTTTGTCATCCCTGGTACGGGTCACGGAAAAGTTTATCATACCTATGGTGGGGAAGTTGATGTTCTTCCAACCCTCCTTCACTTATTAGGAATTAGCAGTAAACGCTACATTCAATTCGGAACCGATCTCTTTTCTAGCAAGCATAATCAAGTGGTTGCCTTCCGTAATCGGGATTTTGTTACGCCAACTTATACTAGTGTGGGCGGAACAATTTACAATAATAAAACTGGTAAAGAAGCTAAACTTACCAAAAAGCAGCAAGAGAAGTTAAAGAAAGATCAAGATTTTGTAAATGAGGAATTAACCCTTTCTGATTCGTTAAACGAAAAAAATCTCTTGCGGTTCTACCATCCAAAAGGGTTTAAAAATGTTAACCCAGCTGATTACAATTATTCAAATGGTCTAAAACGAGCACAGCAAATTGAGAAGAAGAAAGGAATTAAATCAACAAGTATTTACTCAGAAAATGGGGATCGTTCAACTGTAGATGACTACAGCACTGACGCCCCTGAGCAAAACCATTCTTCCACTGATTCCAACCGTATTAAGATCACTAACCCAGACGCTAATAATAAGTAGTAAAGGTACAAAATAGAATAGTAGAGTCTAGCAGAGCACTGTGTTCTACCTAGGCTCTATTTTTTTAAGTTTAAGCTAATTTCAGTCAGCTAAACTTTCTCTCCATTAATAAAAGTGATATTGTTAATCTGTACACAAAGAATAATGGAGGGATTTTTATGGTTGAAGAATTTGGCTCACCATCATCTTACATTCAAGGCAAAGGTGTTCTTTTTGAAAGTGATAAGTATCTTAAAAACTTTGGCACAAAGCCATTATTATTGGCTGGCGAAACAGTCTATAAAATTGTAGGTAAGCGTTTTGAACAATATCTTCAAGAAAGTGGTTATGATGTCACCCGTGTTCAATTTAATGGTGAATCATCCACTAACGAAGTAAACCGGGTCACAGAAATCGGTAAAGAAAATAATGTAACCGTCGTTTATGGTCTTGGTGGTGGTAAAACAGTTGATACCGCCAAAGCGATTGCCGACAATCTCCATTTACCAGTTGTAATTATGCCAACATTGGCTTCAAATGATGCTCCTTGTTCACGTCTCTCAGTAATCTATACTGATGACGGTGGATTTGACCATTATCGTTTCTACAACCAAAATCCTGACTTGGTCTTAGTTGATACTCAAGTTATCGCTAATGGCCCTGTTCGAATGTTAATTTCAGGTATTGCTGATGCTTTAGCTACCAATGTTGAAGCACAAGCAGTTGCTAAAGCTAATAGCGATACAATGCTTGGTGAAAAACAAACCCTTGTCGGAAATGCAATCGCTCAGAAGTGTGAAGAAACATTATTTAATTACTCGCACCTAGCAGTAGCTGATGCAGAAGCACATGTTGTTACACCAGCATTTGCTAATATTGTTGAGGCTAATACCTTGATGAGTGGTCTCGGTTTTGAAAGTGGTGGTTTATCTGGTGCCCATGCTATTCATGATGGCTTAACAATTTTAGAAGAGACTCATGATTTTACACACGGTGAAAAAGTCGCATACGGAACTCTTACCCAATTAATGCTTGAAGGCGCTGATCAAGAACGTTATAACAAATACTTCCAATTTATTCTTTCTTTAGGGCTGCCAACTACTCTTGCTGATTTACATTTAGAAAATGTCACTGATGAAGAATTGCTCAATGCTGGAAAAGCCGCCTGTTCAGAACAAGATACTATGGATCGTTTGCCATTTAAGGTAACTCCAGATGATGTTGCTCAAGCATTACGAGCAGTTGATGCATATACTAAACAATATTTAAATAGTCACCATTGTCATCATAGCCAAATGTAACAAAAAATCAGACGCGGAATTTTTCTGCGTCTGATTTTTTATTATTTACCCCATAAGAAATTAATCAATGCCTTATCAACTTGAGCATTATTATGAAGTTTCGAATGTTGAGCATCTTTTCCTGTTATTTTTAGAACACGGTATGATTTTGCACGAGCAGCCACTAAATATTTAAGTGACAACGAAGATGCATTATCAACAGTTCCATCTGAACGATTGCCAATATCACCAATAATATTAAGAACTGCTACTTGGCCTTTCGGATAAATTTGCCGTACTTTTGTCATTTGACGATATGTGGCATTCATTTCGTTTGGCTTCCCATCTTTATTTAATTTCATTCCAACTGGTTGCCGAATAGCAGCAGGTACCTGTTTAAAATTCAAGCCAGCAAAATGGCCTGCGATATCAACCTGTTTTTGTAATTGCGGCATATTCTGCTTTTTACCGTTTTGCAACATATAGTAAATAATCGAAATATTTCCCAGGGAATGGCCAACCATATTAATCTTAGTTATGCGATAGCGTTTCTGTAATATCTTTACAACATTTGTCGCATATTCACCGTGTTTATTAAAATCCAACTGCCTATTATTATCATAGTTTACCTCAACAATCGGATTGATGGCTCCTTTATGCATTGAACCATGAAGGGTGACTTTTCCGTTATTAGCAACATCAGCTCGCAGGACTGTGCTCGTTACCCCGGCTTTTTTAGCAGCGTTTACCATGTGCTCTTCTGCATGATAACTACTGCCTCCACCATGAAAGAATAGCGTTGGCGTTGTTGATTGGATATATTTACTGTGTTTTTGCTGCCACCAAACTGCACTACTAATTATTGCCAGGATAACAACTACTATCACTACACCAATTCCAATATGACTTTTTTTCATAATTTTCACCCGCTTTTTTACTTAGATTGTAAGCCTAAGAACAATAATGCAGTCAAAAATTATTTTAATGCAGAAGGCGTTGCCAAAAGTTTCCGCGGCGAACATCATTAGCACTGTATAAAGAGTAAGTTAACGGTTCACCATTAAGCGTTTCTAACTGATCACTCGTTATCCTTAAACTGCCAACACGTTCACCTTTCCAGATGGGTGCTTCTAGTTTTTTCTTTTTATATTGTGTTCCAATCGTATAGTTCGTTTTTGTATCGTACGGACTCCAGATAGTTACATGTTGTGGCGTGAGTTTCATTGTTTTTTCAACCCCATTAGCTACTTTACGTGTTGTCACTGATGATGGAACTTTTATTTTTTGTAAATGATCCTCTGTTTTAAGGATCTTATATAAATTCTGAGTAGCCTTAAATCGATTATCTTTATTGCTCCCTTTTGAATGTAAGATAACAGTAATAATGCGATGGCCCTGGTACTTACCTGTACTTGCAAAACAAGCTCCCGCACTGTCAGAGGTTCCCGTCTTCAGTCCGTCAATCGTTACCCCTTTTACAGCATACTGCTCTCCCGGTAACATCTTATTAAGATTTTTTTCAGTCTTAACTTGATCTTTTGCTATTTGAAATTTTACTTCTTTTTGTGCTGTAATTTGCAAAAGTTCAGGATAATGTTTTACAAAGTATTGCGATAAAATGGCAACATCCCGTGCACTCATCGTATTAGCAGCATTATTAGGAAGGTCAGCTAACTTAAAACTTTTCATATCTCCATTATCTAATCCGACCGAATTAACAATGTTTGTCTTAGTCATTCCAATTTTTTTGGCTTTTTGCATCATTTTAAGATTAAATTCATCGGTTCCATCCCCGGTAGCTGTTGCAAGTGCGACAGTAGCCCCATCAGCTGACTTTACAAGGGCTGCATTGATTAATGTCCGAACTGAATAAGAGTGACCAGATTTTAATCCGATTGAAGAATAAGCAGCATCATTAGAAATAGCCGCAATTTCAGGAGTTATTTTTACTTGAGTATCCCACGAAAGTTGCTTCTGTTGGATTTCATCTTCTATTACTAAAATGGTTAATAATTTTGTAATTGAGGCTACCGGAAGAGCCTTATCTACATTTTGCTTATAGATAATTTGCCCTGTTGAAGCATCAGCCATGATCGCTGCAGAAGCATCAATTCGATTATTTGCTAATACGGATTGACTTCCCACCATTAGCATCATGAATAGAGATAAAATAAAAACTGTCAATTTTTTCATAAAATCTATTCTCCTATTTTCTTCAAGTACGGTAAGATAAACTTAATAATAAATAATAAAGGAATTCATTATGAATAAAGAACTTAAATCTCTGCTTTTCATCTCAACTGGTCTATTCCTTATTTTTGTTCTAATTTTTAATCTTTGTATATATAATGCTGCTAGTTTTATTCCCCAGGCTAGCAAAACAAGTCAAATTCTTAACCAAAATCGGCTTCGTACCCCTAATATTCACCGTTCCTCTGAAAATTGGACATACCCCAAGATCGATAACACTCCTATTGAATTGGTCGCTATCAAGCAAGCAAAAAGAATTCTAGTTATCAACTCAAATAAGCGACAAGTTATTTACATTATCCACGCACAGATTAATCTACCAGCACAAAAAAATCCTTTCCGCTTACTTCATGCTCAAGGGCAGCAAATTTATCATATTAATGGTTCTCAGCAAGCTATCGCTAAGAATTGGTTAGGAGTGACTAACGGGAACTACATTGAAACACCCGTTACAGATATGAATAATCATCAGGCCTCACGCAACCTACGAAAAGCATCTAAAATTGAAAATACTATCCAGGTGTCAACCCCCGATGCTAAATGGCTTCAAACTTTGCCTGAAAACACACTCTTAATAGTTAAGGAGGACTATTAATATGATTTCACGCCTAAAACATGGACATTTTTTTAATCACTTACTTGGAAGTAATTTTATTTTGCTAATTATAATTAGCTTTTATAATCTTCTTACATACTTCATCCCATTAATCAAAATTTCAATCACTCAAATAATTTTCTTCTTTCTAATAATTGATCTACTCTTGATTACCTTTAAGATTTTAGCGCTACACAATTAGCCAACAATCTCAACCTTAGTACCGACTGGCAAATTCTTTTCCATCCATTGAGCGTCTGGCACCGAAAGCCGAATACATCCGTGTGAACCCTGCGTTTTTCCAAGTTTAGCAGCTTCTTGTTCATTATATTTTCCGTCCGCTTTAGTCGGAACACTATGGAACAAGTATTCTCCATGATTCTTCCAAGAAACGTAGTAATTAGCTCCCTCTTTCAACGATTGATTAAAAAAGCTATCTCCTCGCTCTTGTTGAGCATAAAATGTTCCTGTCGGGGTCGCACTTTTCAGCTTACCAGTTTTAGGATCTTTTTTATAAATTCCACCTGTGCTATACATTGTATAAATAACTTTTGAACCATCATACAAATATGTCCGATTATTTTTTAAGTCAACTTTAATCCAGAAGTCCTTCACTTTATTTAAATCTGGATACGGAACTGTTTCCGATGACTTATGCCAATCAATTGGGGTTCGCATATGACTTTCACTATTATCGAGTTCCTTTTCTTGTGTTGGTTTTTCTTTTACTTGCGATTCAACTACTGCTTTTTGGGGATGGGCATTCGAAGTAGCACGTAATTCTGGACCAATTGCAATTATTGCTACTAATAAGCAAAATATTCCATAAATCCAATGCTTTACTCGTAAGTTCAAATTAATTTCTCCTTTACAGATAATTCAAAACATCACTATTATAATTATAGGGAATTTTTTATTCAATATACTTTAAAAAAGGTGTACAAAATGCGAGATAATCTTAAAGTTTCATACTTAACTGCTATCTTTTTCTTTATTGTTGCTATCATTTATGCAAATCTTGCGTAATAATCGTGAGGATTCTATTATGACATCAATTTTTTCATTCATATCAAATATTTGGTCGTATACCATCAACCATAAATGGTCAAAGGATATTTTACGAGCCAACATCCTTTTTATTCTTTTAGTTATTATTTATGATCTTTTTCACTTTTCATTAAAAATAATTAATTGGCGGGTCTTCTTCAAAGTATTTCTGCTATTAAATATTTGTTTATTTTTTAAGTTTCTTTTAGATGGTATTGATCGTTATTTAAGAACACTGTAACTTTATAAATTCTTTATTGAGTTATCACTTTTCCATGCTAAGATAGGAACGTAATTATTTATTTTCGATTTGAGGAAGGTACAATGCATTCATATATTAAATACTGGATAGCAGGAATAGGAGCATTATTAATTATAATGATTGCGGGGATGACTGTTCACCAGAAAAATCATTTCAATAAAAACGTAACCATCAATAACGTTGCCGTTGGGGGACTAACAGCCAAGCAAGCTTTTGATAAGGTAAAGGGGACCTCAGGAGCAACCAAGGTATATGTTGACAATAAGCTAGTTTACCAAACTAAATCCATGAAGGCTAATTTTAGCAATAATGATGAACAAAAATTTAATCAAGCACTAAAAAAGCAGTTTACATTTTTTCCATCACATCAAGCAAGAAACTTATCAATAAAGCCAGATAACTTTGATCAAGATTCGCTTAATATTGCTAAAAACAAATTAACTAACAAGATACATCAGCTCAACACAGGTCGTAAAGCTCCCGTTGATGCTTACGCAATCTACCAAAATGAGAAAATTTCTATAGTTCCTGCAGTTAAGGGTAATAAATATGATTTACAAAATGCTGTTAATCAACTAAATAATCAAGCAGGAAGTACTAAAATTAACATTACTTTACATAAGGAACAGCCGATTACCGCAAATAGTAAAATTGTTAAAAACGAGGAAAAACAGTTAAGTAAGCTAAAAGGGAAGAAAGTTACTTACCTTGTTCAAAATGAAAAGTATAGCCTCACTACCAATCAAATTATTACCCGGGCAACTTATCAAAACGGCAAGTATCATTTCGACACCACAGCCTTAAATAAACAAGTAAAGAAAATCAATGAAAAACATGCAACTCTTGATAAACCATTTAAATTTAAAACCCATTCTGGAGCAGAAATTACCACTACAGCTAATGGTTCCTATGGTTGGAAAATTAGCGAGAAAAAAGCTGGTAATTCATTAACTAAAGCAATTATCGATGGTCGTCAAGAAGTTGATGGCAAACACGATATTGAAGGGAAAGGCTATAACACTGCTGGACTCGGCTACAATGTTACATCCAATAATGGTATTGGCGACACTTATGCTGAGGTTTCATTAGCTGACCAACGAGCTTATTTCTACAAAGATGGTAAATGTGTCCTTGAAACAGATATCGTTAGCGGAACTAATAATGAAGGCAACAAAACGCCAAAGGGAGTCTGGTATATCATGTACCAACAAAGTCCTTCCGTTCTCCGTGGTCAAAACGATGATGGATCAAGTTATGCAAGTAAAGTTAATTATTGGTCGCCGTTTACTTTAACAGGATGTGGCTTCCACGATGCAAGTTGGCGTCACAATTGGTCTAAGACTGCTTACCTAAGCGATGGTTCGCACGGTTGTATTAATATGCAACCAAGTGTGGCTGGTCAAGCCTTCCATGAGTTAAAGCAAAATGAACCCGTTATTATTTATTAATACTCTAAAGGGAGCGAGACAGAAGTCACTTGTGACTTCGTTTTTCGACGCGAAGCTAGCCTCTGGGAGCCCCCGCAAGCAACAATAGGCCTCTAACGTTCGGTTTTTGCCGGACATTAGAGGCCATTGTTGTACTGCGTATTTGCTTTTTATAAAAGTAACTTAACTTATGTCACAGTCCCTATTATTTTAAGTAAAATATTTAACCGGAGTGTGGCGAAAAACTCACAAGCTAGCTTACTTTTTATTCTCTTAATTAATATATACGTAAAAAAATTCTCCTTTGCATCTCATGATTCTAAAATAGTGGTACATTAAAAATGTATCTTAATCTTAGGAGGCTTAGATTATGACTGACAAAATTGTTACTGCAGAAGAAATGCGATATTACGATTCTTACACCATTAATACAATCGGTATCCCTTCCCTTGTGTTAATGGAACGAGCTTCATTAGCCGTTCGCGATGAAATTTTACATGCTTTTCCAATTGCACTAAAAGATGTGGTAGTAGTTGCTGGTAGTGGAAATAATGGCGGGGATGGAATAGCCATTGCACGTTTGCTGCATATTGCTGGTGTCCATGTAACAATCCTCAACATCGGTAATCCTAAACATGCATCTGCTGAACACCAAACACAAGAAAAAATCGCTCAATATTATCAAATTCCCGAAACCGCTGATCTCGCTGTCCTTAATAAGGCAACATTAATTGTCGATGCCATGTTTGGAATCGGAATCGATCGTGCAGTAAAAGGAACTTATGCTGATGCGATTAATGCGATTAATAAAACTAATGCGGTTGTCATTGCGGTAGATATGCCATCAGGAGTTAATACTGATACTGGAGAAGTAATGGGAACTGCTGTCAGAGCTACTACAACCGTAACTTTTGCCTATAATAAAGTTGGCTTAACCAAGAATGACGGAAAAGATTACGCAGGAAATGTTGTCGTCGCAAATGATATGGGAACCTATGCAGTAGACTGATTGGAATATTATTTACCGAGCCGTTTTACTATTAATCACTTAATATTAATATTATTATAATAAGTGACGAACGTTTCAGTGAACTAATTTGGAGGTAAATAATATGTCAGAGTTAACAACCAAATTATTTATAGATGTTAAAAATTTTGAAAAATACCAATCAATGTTGAAGTGCCAAGTACACATTGAAGAAGAACGTCATGGTGATTATTGCTTACCAGGTTTTCCTGATCGTCACAATTTTCACCGTCTTCTCCGGATTTTACGTAAACATGATGACGGTTTAACTAGCAAACAACTAATTTACGACTTCGATTACCGGCCAAGTGACCTTGAAGATGCTACTAAAGCATTAGTAACAAACAACTTGGCAACTACCACCCCAATTAACGAGGAGGACTACAAAATTCAACTTAACACAGAAGGTATCGAAGTTGCTGATAATCTGCTAAAGCGTCGAGACAAAATTGCTGAAGCTGCTTACCACACATTGAGTGAAAATGAACAACGAGAATTAGATCGCCTTGTAAACAAGCTAATAGAGGATTATGCAACCCGCGATGTAAATTATAACGCCCTTGGAAATATTTGCCGTTAAAATAATATCCTATTCAAAAAAGGCAGAGGCTAAGAGAACTTTTCTATGATCTCTTAGTTTCTGCCTTTTTTAGTGGCGGCTAGCCTTATTAAGAAAGTACTTTCCCGCTCGCTTTTATTTTAGTTATTTCAAATATTCTGCTGGATTTGCTACAAAATCGCTAACTTTAATAGTTGTTGCATCCTTAGTAGCAGCATTCTTTAATTGGAAAGTTCCTTCTTCAACTTCACGAGCGCCAAACACTGCAAAATATTTTGCATTACGACGGAAAGCTTCTTTGATCTGCTTACCAACTTTTACTCCACTGTAATCTTTATCAGCCACAATTCCTTGCTGACGAATTTTACTGAGGACTTCAAATGCCATTTCATCCCCCTGCTGATCAGCACTAGCGAAGAAGACATCTAGTTGATCTTGAGGAGCAAATGCAGGATTTTCTTCTTGGAGTAAGAGCATTAACCGTTCGACACCCATTCCGAAGCCAATTCCACCTTCTTCAGGACCACCAAGCTGGCTAATCAAACCATTATAACGGCCCCCTGCACAAACAGTTGTGTAACCCCCACCAAATACTGGTGAGTCTGACATAATTTCAAAAATAGTATGGTTATAGTAATCTAATCCCCGCACCATATTAGTGTCAATTTCAAAGTCAATTCCTAATTTATTTAATAGTGCCTGCACTTCGTCAAAGTAAGCTTGGGACTCTTCATCAAGATAATCAAGGATTGATGGTGCTTCCGCAACAATCTTCTTATCACCTTCATCCTTACTATCAAGCACACGCAATGGATTCTTATATAAACGTTCTTGAGAGTCTTTACTCAATTCATCATAGTGAGGCTTCAAATAGTTAATTAATGCTTCACGGTAATCTTCACGAACTTTCTTATCCCCAAGGGTATTAATAACTAATTTAACATTTGGTACCCCAAACTTCTTAAAGAGAGCCATTGCCATTGAAATAACTTCCACATCAATCTGTGGTGACTCATTGTTTAATGCCTCAACTCCAATTTGGTGGAATTCACGTTGTCGCCCTGATTGTGGTCGTTCATACCGAAACATTGGTCCCATGTAATAAACTTTATAAGGTTTAGGATATTCTGGACCATAGAGCTTATTTTCTACATAAGCCCGTACTACTCCAGCTGTCCCCTCTGGACGCAATGCAATATGACGATCACCCTTATCATGGAAATCGTACATTTCTTTTTCAACAATATCTGAAGTATCACCCACATTCCGTGAAAAAACATGATAGTCTTCAAACATCGGTGTTCGAATTCCACGGTATCCAAACTGGTTAAAAACTTCGTGCGCATTTTGTTCTACTTTTTCCCAAATGCTTGTAGTTCCTGGTAAGATATCTGCAGTTCCCTTTGGCTTTTGATAATCCATTAACTGTGTTTCCCCTTTCGTTACGTATAAAAACAAAAGCCCTCTAAGACCTTAACAGCCTTAGAGGGCGATATTCATCACTGTTCCACCTCTATTTCACAGTAACCTCACAGCCACTGCCTCATGGAGTTGCGTTAACTCCTGACGATAACGGAATCACCGGAACAGACTACTAAAATTCATCCTTTCAGCTAGTAGAGGTGGATCATGTCTGCTCCCAGCTCTCAGTTCAACTGGATCTCTGTCAATTACACAGGCACTTTGTTTCTACATCAATGCTTTTATAATACATTAGTGATTTTACCATAGCTTACAGATTTTGGGTATCATTTATCTAAATTAAGCCGTCGCTGAACTCGGTGTAAATACCATAAATAAAGACAGATAATAATCAAAGTACCGGTCATTAGACAAAAGACTGAAATAAATAAAAATTGATAACTTCCCTTTTCAATGACAAATCCACCATACAATGGACCAATTGCCCGTCCAACCGACATCATAATATTAAGCAATCCTTGGTAATGCCCAGCTTCATCGACATTAGTCAGTTGGGCAATCCAAGCAGGTAGGCCAGCAAAACTGGTCATTTCACCAATTGTTAAGATTACAAAATCAATAACAAATGCTGTCAAAGTCCGAGCAAAAATTAACAAGAGGAAAGATAGGGCAAAAATAAAGATTCCCACAATAATTTGCGTTGATAAACGAACATAGGGACTTAATTTATTAACGAGTGGTTGTCCGATAATAATTAATACCCCATTTAATGTCCATAACATACTATAAGCGTAAAATGGAATTCCCATATTTGTCATATGGACTGCCATTACACTTTCCCATAAGGAATAACTTAAATGAACCGTAATATAGTTTATGAGAATAAACCAAACCAAGATGATCCATCGCGAATGTAATTGGCGGGAAACATGATAGTGTTCCTGTATCTCTGAATTATTTTTAATTGCATCTACGGCCACGTTAAACGTTAAAACTACTACTAGCATTAACAAAGCATAAAAGATTGTTGCTACAGCAAAAACTACTACTACACTAATCGGTAAAAGAACGCCCACTAGCAACGTTCCAATTACAACTCCGATATTAAAGGCCATATAAATATAATTAAAAACATAACGGGAAGAATGATCACTAATCAACGTCCCATAAGAATTAATAATCGTAGCATTGATTCCATCTCCAAAGCTATTAATCGTAATTAGGACAGCATACCATGGCCAACCATGAATAAAGATCAATAAGAATATTGCTAATGTTGAGAGGCTAACTCCTAAAATAGCTGTTTGATATTGTTTCCAATGATCAAACAACCATCCTCCTAAATAATTTCCCATCATCATGGCAATTGACATTATCAACATTACAAACCCAGCAGTTGTCAAAGTTTGCCCAAGGTAATTATGAAGGTACATAGTTGTAAGCGGCCATAAAAAAGCTGCCCCAGTGTTGTTCAACAAACTTGTAAGGGCAACCCATTTTAATTTTACTGTTTGCTGGTCCATTTTAACGTTCAGCTACCATATCAGAGGAAGGTACACGTAAGAGTGTATAGGTTACAGCACTATGATTTGCTTTGAACCCTAAACCATTAATAACAGTATTTTTATACTTTACATCCATTACCGCTGCAAAAGCATGTCCTGTCTTGGCATCCTCTTTTTCTAATTCCTTTTTATCCCATGGCAAAGCACTCGCATCTAAGGTAACTATCCGTGACCCATCAGCAACCGATCCATACCGTGAATTTGTTGTGTATTTATCATTTCCAGCCCAGTACGTATATGACACAATTGGGTGCTTCCCGCTTTTACTACGAGTCGCTAAAACATAATAGAAATCATCGGACTCATTTCCCATTTGAAGTGGGCGATAGGTAATTGAAGTCTGTGTTTGTTGATGATTATTAATGTCAACTGGACGGAAAAATGTGAGATATGACATCCCCCCGAGCCAACATAGCGAGACAACTAATAAGATCACATAACGGATCACTAAATTTAATTTAAATACTTTTTTTGTCTTCGCAATCAACATTAATTGTTTAACACGAATATAGTGGATTACATAACAAAAAAAGACAATTGCACATATCCACGATAGCCATCCTAGCCAATTCCAACTCATAATTTTCAATACTCCATTCTCTAAATTATTTATTATGATTATCACACAAATTGATTCACTTGTCGTTAAATCTTAATAACAAACGAATAAATTTAATAAAATAACTACAAGGATAAGTTCAAACTGTGCTAAACTAATTTTTGGTAACAAACTGTGTCTTGATTTAGAATAAGAGATAAGGTTAGTATTATTTAATAATATACCTACTAAGGAGGAATGTTTTCATGGACAATTTGAGTGAGCTTGCTCAAGAATTGATTAACTTTGAGCGCGAAAATGACTTAAATGATAATGAAGTTGCTTTCGGCAGTCATTTATCTGTTGAACGAATTCACGAAATTAAATCATCCAATACTCCAGTAACTTCAGAAGAAGTCGAATTGCTTCAACGGTTCATGCAAAGTAAGTAACATTACCATTCATACCATTTGAAGCAAAATCAAAGCTAAATATTTTCTAAAGCAGAACTAATAATCTTTCTCTGCTCTAATCTAAAAAGGACCTAGAAGAAAACATTACTTTCTTCTAGGTCCTTTTTCTGCTTATTTTGGTTGATAAAATTCAACCGGAACAAGTTTAGTTTCTATCTTTTCATGAGGTGTTTCTATTCGCTTCATTAAAGTTTCAATTAATTCTTGGGCTAACAATGGAATTGGTTGGATTATCGTTGGAAGGTAAGGCGCTATTTTCCGAATTAATCGCGAACCATCATAACCTGTAATAAAAAAGTCTTTATTTATTTGCTTTCCTGCCTGAGAGTAAAGATTGCTAATCGTTAATGCTTGAACATCATTAGAAGCCAACACTCCATCATAATTACCAGGGAACGTAGCCTCAAGATCCAAATGTTGGATAGCTAAAGGTTCAAAATCTCGTTTCTGTTTATTCAAAAAATCGAGTGCTCCCTGAATTCGATTGATGGTAGGTGAAACAGACGTATCTTCATCCACAATTACCGCCAAGTGTTTTACATCATGTTCTACTAAATACTTCGCTGCTAATTCACCCCCGTGGTAACTATCAGCTGCAACAATCGGAATATTATCGGCAAGATATCGATCAAAAGAAACAATTGGAGCAGTAAGTTGGTGATATTCCTCTATTCCCAGATTATGAGAACCCGAAATAATCCCATCTACTTGATTTGCCATCAACATATTTAAGTATTCATGCTCTATTTCCGGATTTTGTGCCGATGATGCAATAATTGTTTTATAACCCTTTTTAAATAATTCGTGTTCAAGCTCATTTGCTAATTCTGCAAAAAATGGATTAATTAAATTAGGAAAAATCAAGCCAACAAACTTAGATGGTTTCCCCTGCATCGCCCGTGCCAAGGCATTGGGTTGGTAATTCAACTCTCGCATCGCCGCATGGACCTTGTCAATCGTCTTTTGACTTAAAGAACCATAATTATTTATTACTCTTGAAACAGTAGTTACTGAGACCCCGGCTAATTGAGCAACATCTTTTAACTTAGCAACCATTCTAAAACTCCTTGATTAATTTCGTTTAAGTTATTCCATTATTATAGCTCACCACATTTAAACAATCGACGGTTACTTTAAATATAGTTTTAATCGCTATTTTTACAAAATGGGTTCTATTACATATGTTTAATTTATCATTTATCTAAAAATATTTTTCATTTGATAAAATACGCTTTGTGAAGATGATAATTATTGATTTTATAATATTTTCTCCCCAGTTTTAAAGGATTTCCTTTACTTTTTACCTTCAAAGTTAAATTGACGCTAAAGAGAATTAATGCTAGTTTATAGGTAGTTGAATCTTTAGAACTTCTTAAACTTTTGGACCTTTTTGATATTATTTTAATTTATGAAATGCTTAATAAGCCACTTTTAGGAGTAATGTTTAGGAATTTCAAATATAACTTAAGGAGTCACTGCCAATGAATCGTCAATCTAATAATGATCCATCAACCCATTTTAAAATGTACAAAAGCGGAAAAAAATGGGTCTTCGCTGGATTAACTGCTGTTACCTTATTAACTGCTAGCGGCGCTGTTGCTCATGCGGATGATGCTTCAGTTTCTTCTGCAGAACCTGCCGCTACTACTAATGCCAACACACAAAATAATACAAATAGCACAGCTGATTCTTCTGCTGTCGCTCAAAGCACAGCAAATAGCGCCTCAACAGAAAATAATGCTGCTTCTAATGCCAGCCAAACTGTTGCTAGCCAAACCGCAGCTGATTCAGCTTCAGCACAGTCTGCTGAAGCTAAACAAGCTACTCCTGCTGCTCCAAAGGCTGCTAGTGCCGTTGCTGCACCGCAAGAGAACTCCACAACGAATTTAAGTACTCTCCATTTCAGTAATAACGCTTCACAACAAGCATTCATCCAAAGTGTTGCTCCTGGTGCAATCCAAGGATGGAATGAATACAAAGTTCTTCCTTCAATTACGGTTGCCCAGGCTATCGTTGAAAGCGGTTGGGGCCGTTCAGCCTTATCAACCCAAGCCCATAACTTATTTGGAATTAAGGGTTCCTATAATGGAAATTCAGTTGTAATGCGTACACGGGAAGTTTATGGTGGCCGGAGCGTTTACGTTAACGCCAATTTCCGGGCCTACGCTAACAACTCCGAATCAGTTACTGATCATGGTCGTTTTCTCAACGTAAATAGTCGTTATCGGAACTTACTTGGCGACACTAACTATGCATCTGTTGCAAATAAGCTTCGTCAAGACGGCTATGCTACTGATCCAAGCTATGCTAGTACCTTAATTCGTTTTGTTCAGACATATAACTTAAACCAGTTAGATGCCGTTGCACTTTCTGGGAAAGTTGTTACGAATAAGCAAACTGAAAGTGCTCAAACTCCAGAAACTAATGTAACTGTTTCTAATACCAGTTACTATACTGTTAAGGGCGGGGACACATTATCACGCATTGCCGGACAATTTAATACGACTGTGAATAACCTCGCTGCCTTAAACGATATCCACAATGTTAACCGCATTTATGTTGGTCAACGGCTCTTGGTTCGTCAACCTGCTAAACAACAGCAACAAACAAACTCTAAGCAAAATGAAACTAATACTACAACCAATAGTAATACATACACAGTTAAAAGTGGTGACACCCTTTCAGGAATCGCTGGTAAGTTTAACACCACTTATACTCAATTAGCTCAGCTCAATCATATTAGTAATCCTAACATGATTCATGTAGGTCAAGTATTAACGCTTCATCAAAAAACTATAGCTCAAAATACTACTACTCACCACCAAGAAAGCCAGCAAAATAAACAAGTTACTATTAATGCTAATGGCACATACACAGTTAAAAGTGGTGATACCCTTTCACAAATTGCCGCTCGTTTTAACACTACCACATCTGCATTAGCTTCAACCAACCACATTAGTAACCCTAATTTAATTGAGGTTGGTCAACAATTACGGATTAACAATAGTGCTAGTGTTCAAAGAAGCACCTCACACTATTCCACTACCAATCACGGAAACTACGTGGTTCAAAGCGGTGACTCACTATCAAAGATTGCTGCCTACCACGGATTAAACTGGCGGTCAATTGCAGCTAAGAATAATATTCAAAGTCCATACACAATCTTTGTGGGACAACGTTTATCACTGTAATTAATTTTAAATAATTATACGTTACATAGTAAGAAGTATAATGAAAGCTATACTTCTTGCTTTTTTGTTTTAAAAAAATTCTTTTCTGTTCTAGAATAAAGGTAGGCAGTTTATTATTAATATTCACTAAATTACTATTAGGGAGTTTATAGAAAGTAAGTGATATTTATTGTGGTAGACCGTTGGACAACAGATATTCCAAATGTTAATAAAATCAGTCAATTATTTAAATTACTAGGGAATCCTAAAAGGTTACAATTATTATATTTGCTGATTCAACATTCGATGAGCGTTTCAGAAATTAGTATGAAGTTGAACTGGGAACAATCGGGGGTTTCTCACCAGCTGCAACTATTGAGAAAATATAATTTAGTTCAACAACGGCGAGAAGGAAAAACCGTTATCTATCATTTAGAGGATCCACAGGTAATGACCTTGATCGCTGATGTATTAAGTCATGCAGAAAAAATCATCTAATAGTTTAGTGAATATTCTTTGGGATCCCCCCTTGAAATAAAAGAAAGGCGTTTAGAACTCATCCTAAGTCAAACTTAGACGATGACTTCTAAACGTCTTTTCGCTAGTTAACAAATTTAATTTCTAATCGTTCATTTTCCAAAACTCCTTTTACAATTAATGACTTACCATCATAGAATTGCCGCTTATCTAACCAGAATCCAAGATGTGCGTGGCTATAAAATTTAAAATTATACCGCACTGCATTATTCGTTTTACTAACTCGCAATACACCTTGTGAGCCATCTGAACAAGTAATATTTTGTGATTGATTAGTATTATGAACATAAATTACCGTCACTCTCCTCACCTCCATTTTCATTATATCATTTTTTCGGAGCGCCTAAAATATTTTTTAAAAATCATAACCACCCGTCAAACGGGTGGTTTGCACATCGGCTATAAGCCGATAATAAAAGCCGGCGTCTCAAGGCGCTGGCTTTCGCTTTGCTCAAGCCAAAATGCTCTGACTACTTTGCCACCGCTTTAAGCGGTGTTTGTACTACTTCACTTACCCTTAAAAGGGTCCGAATATTCCACACTTGTTAGCTTATCCATTGCTATATCATGTTTCTCTTGATCTCGGATATACTTCTTTATCGTGGATTCATTCAATCCAACTGTACTTACGTAGTAGCCTTCAGCCCAAAAATGTCGGTTCCCATATTTGTATTTTAAGTTTGCATGTCGATCAAACATCATTAATGCACTTTTCCCTTTTAAGTATCCCATAAACTGCGATACACTTAGCTTCGGCGGAATACTTACTAACAAGTGCACATGATCTGGCATCATATGACC
>NZ_JAJGUA010000038.1:0-75843 GCF_020784695.1 Limosilactobacillus secundus | reverse complement strand
TGTTATCTTGGTCAACATAATTAACAACAGCTGTTTGATCATTAACGATTGGGTTGTATGGCACTGGTGTATCCTTACCAGGATCCGTTGGTGTTACCGTTGGAACACTTGGAGTGTAGCCAGGAATTGTTGGTACTGGTTCGTCCGGCGTTACCTTTGATGGATCAGTTGGATCGGTTGGGTAATCTGGGGTTGGTGCGTTTGGAATTGGGTTGCCTGTTGGATCAACTGGGATGATCTTACCAACCTTCTTGTAAACGACTTCTGTCACAACATTTGGATTGTCAGTGGTTGCCGTCAATCCACCGGCAGTTGTAACTTCAGCAACATAACCATCAATTACTGGAACATTAATTGTGCCAAACTTGTGACTAGTTTCATTCCATGCACCTTCAGTAATTACATCACCGGTTACCGCATCAACAACATCAGCCGTCCGAGTAAATTCACTGGTTTGCACATTATTTTCATGAAGCGTGTTGCCATTTTCATCAACAAACTTAATTGTCTGTGAAGCTGGAATGTTTTGCGGATTTTGCTCGATTGTTCCGTTATCTTCATAACTAACAGTAACGGTATAACTCACATCTCCATGGTTTAAAGCCACACTCTTGACATTATTGCCATCAGCATCTCGACTAACGGAAACCACATGCATCCGGTCAACGCTTGGTGATTCAACACCTTTAACATCTTGAGCTGGTGTCCAAGTCAATTTACCGGGCCCTGTAATCTTCTTCCCATCTTCAACGGTTACCAATTTGCCAGTAACCTTATCAACTGTACCTTGAGCAGTAAATTTAACCGTTTGATCAATTGGATCAGCTACTTCTTTACCAGTCTTAGCATTTACATAGTTGATTGTCCGCGTAACTTCTTTTTGTAAGTCAGTCTTGTTGTAACCAGCCCCTGGATGTTCTGGATTGACCGGTTCAGTACCATGCTTCATCACAATAACAAAGTGCTGATCGTTATTGCCGTCGTTATCAAAAGTCTGATCGACATTAAAGTCTGAACTAACATATTCATAGCCAAGACTTTCAAGCGCATTGATTGAATCACCATAACCAGTAAAGCCAATCTTGGCATTTTCAATTCCATCAGCGTTGAACTTAGTCGTGATGCCCGCAACAATAATTTGTTGATTATTGTTATCCTGATCCACGATTGTTAAGTCCGCCTTTTGAATCTGGTTGTAGGTAACTGGAGTATCCTTACCAGGGTCAGTTGGGGTCACTGTTGGTTGACTTGGAACCCATCCCGGAATATCCGGAACTGGTTCATCTGGCGTTACTGCTGTAGGGTCGGTTGGATCAGTCGGATATTGTGGGGTTGGGACATTTGGAATTGGCTTGCCGCTTGGGTCAACCGGAATAATCTTACCATTTGGAGCATAAGTAATAGTTGTTTCAATGTCCTCCTGCATAACAGCCGTTGCAGGAACAGTTACCCGATCGGCATGGAAACCATCGATTACCGGAGTAGCCACTTGATCATATTCCGTCTTTTGACCAGGAACAATTGACCAGTCTGTATCGTATTCACCACCCGCAACAATTTCATGGGTGACGGTATCAATTGTAACTGTTCGACTCCACTGTGAAGTTTGAACATTATCGGTTGGTGTCTTATCACCTGCGCCAACGTAATGAACAGTCGCCTTAACATCTTTAAGGTAATTGGATGGATCAACATTTTCGTCTGGATGATCAGGGTTTACTGGTTGTTGACCATGCTTAAAGTGCACTTCAAAGATATTGGCTCCATCAGCATATTTAGCACCCGCGGTAAAGCCGTCTGAAACTAATTCGTAACCTTGACCCTCAAAATTAGAGATCGAATCCTTAGTTGAGTAGTCAATTGGGTCGCCAACCCATCCCTTAAGATCATCAGCCTTAAGTTGAGTATTCGTCGTATCATCAATGTATTTAACCTGAGCAGTGGCATCCTTAGCGTACTCATAAGTGACAACATAGCTATATGGAGTAAATTGACCGTGATCTGCTCCATAGGTTGTCCGTAAAGTGTAACCATCAAAGTTCTTAGGTGTCGCATGCCACTCACCAGCAGAATACCAATGATTTGTTGCATTAAGTCCATCATTAGTTTGGTCCGGATTATTTTTATTGAAGGCAATCACTTGATCATCAGCAAGCTTGTTACCCTGCTCGTCAATAAATTTAACGGTCACTGGCTTATTTGGAATTAAGTTAATTGAAGTTGCTGCCTCGTTCCAGTTGTAGTAGTCAGTATTCTTGTGGTAATTAAAGGTTCCCATGTAGGTGTAACCTTGATTTCCATATTTTTCAACAAGCTTAGCAATTTTAGCCTCAATATCACCATTATCATGTTCATAAGTTAATCCCTTAACTCCTGAAACATTAAACACATCGGCAGGATCAATCGTATCCCATGCTGGTCCAAAATATTCGCCATATTGGGCACCCGATCCTTTTTGACTGTCCTTAGGGTTAGGATTATCCATAATCTTCTTATACTTGAAAGTATGAACTTGATAATTTAGATTTCCTTTGGATTGAACATTGTTATAAGTATCAATAAAGGTTGCTTGATCATTTAACTGATACCCAGGAATATCAATGGCTTGAAGAAGAAATTTCGATGGGCCAATATCCTTATTATCGCCATGATTATAAGCGTAACTAGCTGTAGTGGAAGTATTTGCACCAACAGATGAAGTTGCAAGCACTTCTCCTGTATCTTCATCGATATAGCGAACTAAGATTGGAGAAATACGGGCATATTGAAGGGTAATATCAACATCTTTATCTTTAATCCGAGCCATATTACCATCCATCGTAAAGTTTTCACCAAGAACTTCAGGATTTAATAGCTTGTAACCCGTTGGTGCCATCCCAAACGAATATAGGCTAGTACCTGTCTTACCTTCTCCATTAAAAACACCATTTTTAAAATTGTAGTTAAAAATATACGATGGTGTAACTGGAGCAGCACCAGTTGTTACATCAACAGCCTTAACGGTTATTTTATAAGTCTGATTAACATTTTCATTGGCCGTTGAAGTCGTAGCAGCTTTTTGCGCAGTCACCCCTTGAACGCCAATTGCATGTTCAGCTGATGGGGTCGTTGTAGGGATAAATGTTTCAGTCTTTGGTACTTGAGTGACATTTGCATCACTATTACTTTGTGCTGCACTGCTTGTATTGTTGATCGCAACAGCTGCTGATTGCTGATTAGCATCACTAGCAGAAGTGTTATTAACAATTGCAGATGTTGCACTACTCATTGCCGCAGAGGCAGCGCTATTAACAGCAGCTTCATAATCCTTAGCGACTGATGTATCAATATTACCAGCGGGATTTACAACAGCAGCCGAAGCATTTTGCGTAGCATTAGCAGCAGTTGCCTGTTTCATCGTTGCAGTACTTGCAGAAGAAACAACAAGGTTATGATCAGTTTGTTCTGCACCCGCACTTCCAGAATTAGGTGTTGAAGTTGCATCATTCGTATCAGCAGAGGCAGTACCAGCAAAAGTAACTCCTAACAATACAGAAGCAACCCCAATGCTTAGCTTTTTAATCGCGAACCGTTGCTTAGTAGGTTCATTTTTCTTAATTTGTTCTTGAAGGTTTTTATGAGATAGCATTTTTCTATATCCCCCTTAATCAATGGATAAGTTAAATTATTAGTTGTCTAAGCATGCATCGCAACTTATTTTTACCTTTTAAATATAAAACTCATTTTTCAAATTACAACTCAATTATCGAAAATTAAGTTATCATCTGTTAATAATTTTAACGTTTAAATACTGATAGCTCAATAATTAACCTTAAATTCTTTTATACTAAATTAATGAAAATAAATTCATTCAACATGAAAACTATTTCATATCTGGCATTACTTAATGTACTCCATCTCTATCTTTTAACCATTTTTTCTAACGTTATCCAATAATTTTTTAATTTCCAACACTTCTATCGCAAGATAATTCTTTTAGCTAATGATAAACTTTTTTACGATTATATACAAAAAAGCCCTACAGTTAAAAAACTGTAGAGCTTCTTTTATTAATGCAGCAAGTTGCTTGCGCCTCACATAGTTGTTAAGTCATAGCAATTAACTCAACTTGTTGCATTATTACTGTCTGAACATATTTTTAGTCTTCTTTGCGACGTTTCTTTCCTAATCCAACAAGACCAGTTAAACCAAGCGCAGCAAGTCCTAGAATTTCAGCACTATTAGCATCCGCATTACCAGTTTGTGGCAACTTCTTGGCCTCAGCCTTAGTAGTTGCAACTGGTTGCTGAGCATTAGTTTGCTTAGCAGCAGTTGGTTGTGGGACTGCAGGATTTACAGAACCATTATTAGCTGGACTTTCTGGCACTTGTGATGTTGGTGTTACTTCATCATTACCTTCTTCACCGCCGTTATCAACCGGAGTTTCTGGAGTTACTGGGGTTTCATTACTTGGCGTATCATCTCCAGGAGTTGTTGGAGTAGTAGTTGGCGTTTCTGGAGTAACAGGTGTATTTCTACGATCATATACCACTGGTGTATCAGTACCAGGATCAACTGGCGTTACCGTCTCACGTTCTGGAGTATATCCAGGAACAGTTGGCACTGGTTCGTTTGGTACGACCTTAGTAGGATCTGTTGGATCTGTTGGGTAAACTGGTTGGTCAGCACCTGGAATTGGTGTGCCATTCTTATCAACCGGGATAATATGACCATTCGGGGCGTAAGTAACAGTTTCGACAACATCCTTGTCCGGATCCGCTTGTGGAGCATTAACGACTGCCTTATCTGCATGGAAGCCATCAACAACCGGGGTATTTGCACCGGTGTAACGACCATCAGTTGTCCATGGCGTCGTGCTAATTACCTTTCCAGTGACACTATCTACTATAACTTCACGATGCCATTGAATTGTCTCAACACGATCAGCAGGAGTCTTATCTCCGGCACCAACGTAGTGAACAGTAAAGGTTGTTGTCTTTTGAGTAGCGTAGCCTTCTTCTCCACTATCATGTGGATTTTCTGGAGTAACAATTGTTTCAGCATGTTTCAAATGAACAACGAAACTGTTTTCACCATTTGTAAAGGTTTCATTACCATCTTTAAAGTTATTAGATACTAATTCGTAACCTTGACCTTCTAGCTCACTAATCTTATCTGCGGTAGTGTAAGTGATCTTATCACCAATCTTACCACTAAAGTCATCAGTAGAGATTGTTTGACCAGTTGTATCGTCAACATATGTTACCTTACCTTGAACTGTAACTGGGGTAACTGGAGTATCAGGTGTGTAAACTACCGGTGTATCCTCTCCAGGATTATTTGGTGTTACAGTTGGTACTTCTGGAGTGAATCCAGGAATACTTGGAACTGGTTCATCTGGTGTAACCTTGGCTGGATCGCTTGGATCAGTTGGGTATTGTGGAGTTGGGGCATCTGGAATTGGTTTTCCTGATGGATCAACTGGCACAATCTTACCGTTTGGCGTGTAGGTAACAACAACTGTGTAATCACTGTCGCCATGGTTAACTGTAACCTTAGCAACATTGTTACCATCGCCATCACGACTAACACTTGTTACATGGTATCCATCAATTACTGGGGTATTTTGACCGCTCAAGTCACCATTTCCATTCCAAGTAATTGGTGTTACCCATTTACCAGTAACGTTATCAATCACTCCAGTACCAGTAAAGTGTGCAGTTTGTTCAACTGAGTCATGAAGTTTATTACCGTTATTATCAACGTAAGTGATTGTCCGTGTTACATCCTTCGTTACTTGGTCAGAACCAGCTGGGTATTGTGGACCAGTTGGATCATTAGGGTTAATTGGTTGACCTGGCTTACCTGGGTTTTCAGGTGTAATTGGCGTCGTTGTGTGTTCAACGTAAATTACAATGTTTTGATCACCTTTCGTAATACCAGTTGGAATTGTTACATCTGGATTAACAATCTTGTAACCCTTATTAGTAAGGGAAGTAAACGTACCAGTCTTGTCATAGCTGAATTCAGTACCGACGTTTTGACTACCACTCGTCTTACCGTATTCTGGTAAATCAGTATTATCAGTTACGTCATGAACAGTAATTGTGATTGAACCCTTGTCTTGTGTTGGTGTTGGCTTGGTGTAAGGTACCTTTGTGTCGCCAGTTGGTGTATCAGGCGTTACATTTGGTACATTAGTTGTCCAGCCAGGAACAGTTGGCGTAGGTTCATTTGGCGTTACCTTTGTAGGATCAGTTGGGTCATTGTGATAACTAGGGGTTGGAGCATCTGGAATTGGGTTTCCTGATGGGTCAACTGGAATGATCTTACCAATCTTGTGGTAAACAATGGTAATTTCCTTATCAGCATCCCCTGGAGTTGCCGTTTGCCCTTCATAAGTCTTTTGTTCAGCAACGTAGCCATCAATTACTGGGGCATTGGCATTAGCGTACTTATGACTATCAGCATTCCAAGTGCCAGTCTTGCCAGACTTCGTAAATACGAATGTGTCATTAGTATTATCATCTAATAACTTAGCATTATTGTTATCACCATCAACATAGTGAACAATTTGCTTACCAACAACTGTTTGATCAGCTGGTGTAGGAGTTGGTGTTACTGGGTTCTTAGCGTAGTTAATGGTAATTACAATGTTGCCATTAGTATGGTTGATTGTCTTACCAGCAACTGTACCTGTACTACTGTTAATGTCACCGAGGTCTTCGTTTGAAGCAGCAATGTTAGTAATGTGGTAACCCTCAGTCTGAGGTCCTGCTACTTCATCAAAGGAACCTTCATCAGCGTTGCCATCCTTAACTGTCCAAGTCATACCATTAGCATTGCCAGTGATCTTGCCGTCCTTATCAACAGTTACCCATTGACCAGTAACTTTATCAAGTACTCCATTAGCTACAAAAGTAAGACTCTTTTCAACTGATGGAATATTGAGGCCGTCACCAACGTAATTAATCGTCCGGGTAATGGTCTTAGTTAATTGTTCTGGTTGGGTACCATCTGGATACTTAGGACCATCTGGGTTATCTGGATTAATTGGTGTATTAGGTGTCTTTGGACCTGGTTGATCTGGATTTACCGGAACAGTCTCGTGAACAAGGTCAACTTCGTAAGTAACTGTACCATTCGTGTAAGTTACTGTACCTGTTGGATAACCATCATGTTCAAGTTTGTAACCTTGGTTAGTGTACTTAGTAATCGTATCCTTCGTGCTGTAATTTACATTTGAACCTTCATTACCAGTTGAAGTTGCCGTTTCAAGGGTCTTGCCCGTTGTCTTATCAACATAGTTAACAATTACGGTACCCTTTTGAACTGGCGTAGGTGTTACTGGCTTCTTAGCTAATGTAATTACAACTGTACTGTTTTGACTAGCTGGGGTAATGGTTTCACCAGCTACAACCCCATTATTCATATCAACATTAGCAGTGGTGTTGTTTTCACTTACGCGAACAATATTGTAGTTCGTAGTGTCGATTGACTTAGTTGCATCAAAGTTGTGGTTTTCAGCGTTCCAAGTAATGTGGCCTGCACCAGTAATCTTACCATTTTCAACTGTTACTAATTGACCAGTTACAAGGTCGACCACACCGTTACCAGTAAAGGTAAATGTTTGATGAACCGGTGCCTCTGCTTGACTGCCATCTTCGTAAACGTATGTTACATCACGCGTTACAGTGTTAGTCAATGTTTGTGGAACAAAGTTAGCCGGGATCTTGTGTGGATGTTCTGGATCATTTGGATTTGGAACTTCTTGACCTGGCTTTCCTGGGTTTTCAGGAGTAATTGGCGTAGTTGCGTGAACAAGGTGAACTTCAAAGACGTTGCCATCCTTTGCGAAGGTTTCGTTACCATCATTAAAGTTGTTTGATACTAAGTTGTAGCCTTGACTTACGTAATTAGCAATCTTATCAGCCGTAGTGTAATTAATCTTTTGACCAACATTACCACCAAATGTTGCTGAGGCTAGAACGTTACCAGTTGTGTCATCAATGTAAGTAATTGAACCATTAGCGGCTACTGGAACTTCTGGGTTCTTAGTCAAAGTAATAACAATCGTACTATTTTGACTAGTTGGAGTTACTGTTTCACCAGCAACTGCCGTCCCATCAACCTTAGCAGTAGTTCCATTTTCGCTAACGTTTGATACATAGTAACCATCATGGTTAATTGCAACTACATTAGCAAAGTCTTGTGAGTCATGGTTCCAAGTGATCTTACCACGTTGGTTAAGAATGTTACCATCTTTATCAACTGTGATAAGGTTACCAGTTACTAAGTCAATTGTTCCTTGACCCTTGAAGTTTACAGTTTGTACTGCATCAGCGTGGGCTGAAGTACCATCAGCGTATTGGTATTTAACCGTCCGAGTAATGGTCTTCTCAAGGTCAGTCTTAGCCAAGTTAGGGTTGCTTGGCGTTGGTGTATTTGGCTTAGTTGGATCAACTGGCTTATCTGGGTCAGCCGGATTTTCTGGCGTTACCGGACGAGTACCATGCTTAACATTAATCACTACCCGTTGATTACCATCAGTGTATTCAGTTGGAATAGTTGGCAATTCACCATCAAGCACATAACCCTTGTTTTCAAGAGCTGGCAAGTCCTTAGCATTTGGATTGTAGCTAAAGGCTGTTCCTTGATCTTCCTTCGTTTGAGGTTGACCATAACCTGGAATATCAACATTATCCGTTGTGTCATGGTAGATAACTTCAATTGTACCCTGCTTAACAGGTGTTGGCGGCGTTACCTTCTTAGCCAATGTAATTACTACTGAGCTGTTTTGACTAGTTGGCGTAATTGTTTCACTTGCTACCACACCATTAGTACGATCAACGTTCGCAGTAGTATTTGTCTTACTGATACCAATAACTTGGTAATTAGTGGTATCAATTGACTTAGTGGCATCGAAGTTATGACCGTCAGTATCCCAACTTGTCTTTTCAGCACCAGTTACACGGTCAGTTACTGTCTTACCATTGAAAGTAAAGTTTTGGTTAACCGGCGTATCTGCTTGACTGCCATCTTCGTAAACGTATGTTACATCACGCGTTACGGTCTTAGTAACATCCTTAGTAGTCGTATCGTGAGTTAAGTGAACTTCAAACTTGTTTTCACCATTCGTAAATGATTCATTACCATCCTTGAAGTTATTTGATACTAGCTTGTAGCCTCGGCCTTCGTAATTAGCAATTCGGTCAGCCGTAGTGTAATTAATCTTTTGACCAACACTACCACCGAACGTTGCATTTTCAAGTCGGTTACCAGTTGTGTCATCGATGTAAACAATCGAACCATTAGCCGCTACTGGAACTTCTGGTGTCTTAGCGTAAACAACTTTAATCGTTGAACTTGCAGTATTGTGATTTACAGTTTGTGCAGTAACCGCACCATTGGCATCAACAGTAAATCCTGAAATACCATTGCCGCTCACAGAAATTACGTGGTAACCATCAGCAGTCTTTGCAGCAATTGCATCAAAGGTAGCGTCTGTATCTGGAGTCCAAGTCAATCCATCAGCAAGACCAGTAATCTTACCATTTTCAACATTTACCCACTTACCAGTTACATTATCTAAGTAACCAGAACCTTGGAACTTAGCTTCTTGGTGTTCAGGAGTTAAGCCTGGCATTGCATTACCTTGTTCGTCAACATAAGTTACATCACGTGTAATTGTGCGATCAAGGTATTCCTTAGTGTAACCATCCTTATCATCTGGATGATCTGGGTTTACCGGAGTTACACCATGGACTAAGTTGATTACCCACTTTTGACTGATGCCATCCTTATCATCAGCGTTGTCGTAGTTACCAAAGTTAATTCCAGCGTAGTTAGTAGCGTCTAAGTTAGTACCGTTGTATGAAGCACCATCCCAAACGTAACCCTTGTTCAATAAGTTTTGAACAAATTCTTGAGCACTGCCAAAGCTAATTGCATCGCCTTCAAGACCAGGTTGAGTGTAACTACCTAAGTCTTGTTCTTGACCAGAAGTTGCATCGCGAATGATCAATTGCGCGTTTTGTTGCGTCTTAGCTGGAGTTTCATCTTTAGTTAAGTAGATAGCAAATCGTTGATCACTATTATTTGCAGTTGCAAAGTTACCAAAGTTCAATTCGCTGTATGACTTACCAGCCATTTCTCTATTATTAGTTACATCTTGAGCGTGATCGAATTTGTAACCGTTAGAAATGTAGGCAGCAACAATATCGGAAGCACTGCCGAAGTCAATTGCTGTATCTTTAGCACCAGTAACGCTGGCTGTACCAACTTGCTTACCGTTTGCGTAAATTATCAATCCAGCTTTGTGGTTTTCAACTGGGTTTGCTTTGTAGTAAACAGTTGCTTCTACATTACCATGGTCGTAAGCAACATTTTGGATTTCCTTAATGTCATTACCGTCAACCAATTCACTTGGGGTAGTCTTAGCAGCATCAATTGTGTACCCCGCAATGGTTGGAGATACAACCTTAGCTAATGTTGTTGGATTTGACCAAGCAAAATCACTTAACTTAGCACTACTAATGTCAATTTCATTATCAACATTGTAATCATAAGTAATTTGACCATTTTCGATACTCTTAATCTTGAGCATCTTGCCAGTTACTTTGTCAACGCGACCTTGACCTTTGAAGGTAAGAGTATTGGTGTAGTCTGTGGCAACAGGCTTATTAGTAGCTTCATCAACATAGTGAACTGTTTCAGTAACAGTTTGTGTCAAGTCAGTTCGGCCATAAGCATTTTCTGGATTAATTGGAGCGTAATCATGTTCAAGGTATACATAGAAGTCTTGATCAAATCCTGGTTGATCGTCAAACTTCCATTGACTTGAAATAGTACCGTAGTCAGCACCTTCGCCACCATCAGTTACAACTCCGCTCTTTTCAGTATGCTTGATACTATTAACCTTGTAACCTGCCTTAATTAATGAATCAACCGTAGTGCTTGCACCATTGAAGTTGATTGTAGCATTGTCAGCACCTGAATCAGAGAAAGTACCAATTTCCTTGTTACCATCGTTAATATCAATGATGTGTAACTTAGCATTTTCAGCTTGTGGCTTTTCATCTGGAGCATAAGTTACAGTTACTGTGTAATCAGAACCAGTGTGAGCAATAGTAGTTGAAGCTACATCATTGCCATTTGCATCCCGATCAACACTTACAACATGGTAACCCGGAATCTTAGGCGTCGTTACGCCATTAAATGCTTGATCTGCTGACCAAGTTAATGGTTTTGTCCATTCACCAGTTACCTTATCAAGAACACCCTTTGCAGTGAAGTGTACTGGTTGTTGAACATCATTTGGTGTGTATTCACCAGCACCTGCGTAATGAACAGTCCGCGTAATGTCTTTAGTAAGGTCAGTTTCGCTAGTACCATTTGGATACTTAGGTTGTTCATTTTGTGGACGTGGGTCGTTAGGGTTGATTGGTTGATCTGGAGTACCTGGATTTTCTGGAGTTACTGGAACAGTATCGTGTACCAAGTGAACTTCAAAGCTGTTCTTAGAAGCATCCTTATTAAAGACTTCTTTACCATCAGTGAAGTTGTTAGATACGAGTTTGTAACCCATATTGATGTAACGGTTGATCTTATCTTGCGTAGTGTAATCAATATTGGCATCAACATTACCGTTAAGCGAATCAGTCTTCAAAGTGCTTCCTGTAGTATCGTCAATGTAAGTTACCTTACCAGTTGTGGTATCTGGTGTTGGTGCGGCATCCTTAGCATATTTAACTGTTACAGTGTAGTCTGCGCCAGTGTGGCTTATCTTAGCACTATCAACATTTTGGTTGTCGGTTGTATCCCGATCAACACTTACAACATGATAACCCGGAATCTTAGGTGTAGTTACGCCATTAAATGTCTGATCAGCTGACCAATCCAATGGTTTTGTCCATTCACCAGTTACCTTATCAAGAACACCCTTTGCAGTGAAGTGTACTGGTTGTTGAACATCATTTGGTGTGTATTGATCTGCACCTTCGTAATGAACAGTCCGTGTAATGGTCTTATCAATTGAAGCCTTGTCCGTTCCTGATGGGTACTTAGGACCATCTGGATCGTTAGGATTAATTGGCTTATCTGGCGTACCTGGGTTATCTGGAGTTACTGGAACTGTACCATGCTTTACGTGGATAGTTACAGTAGTTGTCCCCTTAACAATTGATGAAGGAATATTGCCGTCAGTTGATACGTAAACGTAACCCTTGTTTTCAAGGTTAGTTAAATCAGTACTTGGGTTGTAAGTTACTTGAGTACCAACATCTTGTGTACCAGTATCAGTACCTACACCAGTCAAGTCCTTGTTCTCAGTATCATCGTGGAACTTAACGATCAAGTTACCCTTTTCAGCAACTACTGGACTGTACTTAACTACAACATTGATATCTTGACTACTGTGGTTAATGCCAGTGTAGTTCTTAACATTGCCGTTACCATCATCAGCACCATCAGTTACAACTTGGGAAGTGTAGCCATCGATGTGCTTAGTTGGTACTAAGTCAAAGCTGCCACTATCCTTAGTACCATCAACGATTGTCCAAGTAATACCCTTAGCTTGGTCGGCTAATTCATTACCATTAGCGTCAGTCCACTTGCCAGTTACCTTGTCTAAGTAACCTGTACCTTGGAAGTAAAGCGTATCGGTTACTGGGCTTGGCGTTTGATCGCCAGCACCTTCATAAGTTACTGTACGGGTTACTTCTTCAGTTAAGTTTTCCTTAGTAGTACCAGCTGGATACTTAGGGCTTTCTGGGTTTGGATCGTTAGGGTTGATCTTGTCGCCTGGCGTACCTGGTGTTGTTGGCGTTACTGGTTGAATGCCATGCTTAAATGTTACGTAGAAAGTTTGAGTATTGCCCTTCACATTGTCAAAGCTTGGCTTAGTACCATTTGCATCAAAGCCATTTGACACTAATACATAACCTTGTTTTTCGTATTCAGCAATCTTATCGGCAGTACTGTAGTTAATTGCATCCCCTCCTTGACCAGTTAATTGATCACTTTGTCCTAAATCAACAGGATGAGCTGGATCATTTACGTCTTGGTAAACAACTAACGCATTTTGTTGGTCTGAAGTTGGGGCATTCTTAGTGTAAACAACATTTACAACTTGGTTAATGCCACGTTCGGGAGTAGCAAATTTTACAGTCTTAGTCTCTGGAGTGTAACCTGTTACTTCTGGTGAATCAACATCAGTAAATGCGTTCTTGTCAGCCTTCCACTTACCTTCATTTACAATTGCACCAGTTACTTGGTCAACAGTGTTAGTCTGTGTCCAAGTAATAGTTTGAGTTGCACTATCATCTGGAGCCTTTGTCCCATCTGCCATGATGTAGTGAACATGAGCAGTAGTAGTTGCAGTTTCGTTCTTGTTACCAGTTGCATGTTTCAAGTAAATCTTGAAGCTTTGGTTAGATTGAGAATCGTTATCAAAGCTTGGGTAAGTGAAGCCATTTTGGGCATCCCCACTCATACCTTGACCTTCAGATTTTTCAAATGTGTAACCCTGGTTCAAGTAGCTTTGTAGTTGAGTGTTTGAACCATCAAAACTAATTTGCTTTCCTGATTCACCACCAGCTGAGTAAGTAGCTAATACTCGTTGGTTTTGTGGATCATTATCATCAATAATTTGTAAGTCCGCAGCTTGAGCAGAACGGTTATAAACAACAGTTACGCGTTGATTTACATTACGTTCTGGAGCGTTAAACTGAACATTTTCAAGACTTGGGGTGTAACCATCCTTTGAAAGGTCTGGGGATGTTACATCAGTAAATGCGTTCTTGTCAGTCTTCCACTCACCTTCATTTACAACTGCACCAGTTACCTTATCAACTTTATTAGTTCTAGTGTAAGTAATAGTTTGAAGCTCACTATCTTTTGGCGCTTGTACTCCATTATCAGCAACAACATAGTGAACTTGAGCAGTTGCTGTAGCATTCTCAGTCTTGTCTTCAGTATCGTGAATCAAGTAAATCTTGAAGTCTTGAGCAGTGTTACCGTAAGTTGGGTAAGTGTAACCACTTTGAGCATCCCCACTAAGGTTACCAGCAGTCTTTTGAACTTTGTAACCTTGACTTAAGTAGCTTTGAAGGATTTCATTTGAGTTAGCGAAGTTAATTTGATCTTCACTCTTACCTTCATTACTAAATGAAGCCAATTGCTTAGGTGAATTAGCATCATTATTGTCAATAATTTCAAGGGTAGCCTTTTGAGTAACTTCAGGTGTCTTGTTCTTAGTGTAAGTAACTGTTACATCGTTAACCCTTTGTCCTGGGTAAACAGTTACGCCCCCAACAGTTGGAATGTCAACCTTATCATAACCTACTTCACTCGGAGTCTTAGAAGCTACAGAGTCCATGTTTTGGGTTGTTGGTGTCCAAGCACGATCCTTATCAGTAGTAGTTACATTAGTAGTGCCATCAGTACTGTAGCCCAAGATTTGACCAGTTACCTTATCGATCACGGCATCACGTTCAAAGGAAACAGTTTGAGTATAAGTACTCTTGCCGTCTGGAGCCCCATTTACTGGCGTAGTAGTGCCATCTTCATTTACACCAACATAGTTAATATGACGAGTTACTTCGGTAGTCAAAGCTTCCTTCGTCAAACCATCTGGGTAAACTGATGGGGTATTACGTGGATCGTTAGGATTAATGTTGCCACCAGGGTTATGTGGATTCTTTGGTGTAATCACTTCAGTTTGGTGACCGTAGTAAACATTAACCACTGCATCCTTAGTATTTGCATCAACAGTTACTTGATCAGCCTGTGCTAAATCAGGAGTAGTGTAACCTGCGTTTGAAAGATCTGGTGAAGTTACTTGAGTCCAGTCACCAGTGTTCCAACCATCAGCAGTGGCAGCCTTAGTAAAGGTCTTACCATCAGCACTAACAGTACCGTAACCCATGTCTTGACCAGTTGATGATACAACGTGTGTCCGTGATAATGTCACGTTTTGAGTTGTAGGATTACCAGCAATCAAGTTAGTTGGAATCTTTTCACCAGTTACCCGGTCATAGTAGTTAATCGTCCGCGTTACAGTCTTAGTCTCAGTAGTACCAGTGTAAGTTGGTGCATCTGGAGTCTTAGGATTGTAAGTAACGACAGTTGTTGGATTTTGATTTGGATCTGGAGTTGGTGCTGGAACATTAGTTTTGTCTGGAGTGTAGCCATTAAGGTTTGGTGTTGGTACATCCGTGTAGTTATCTGGAGTAGTCCAGTTACCAGTTGGTGTAGTTACACCTGTGACCTTATCCTTAGTTCCTGGTCGAGTCCAAGTAATTGTTTGCGTGCTATCGGATGGTGGGTTAGTCTTACCATCTGACACAACATAGTGAACAGTTGAAGTAGTAGTCTTCTTGTCCGTTACTTTGTCAGTATCGTGAACTAAGTACAACTTAAAGTGTTGGTCACTAGCACTATTGTTATCAAAGTTACTGAAATTGATTTGATCATATGAAGTTGGGTTAGAAGTTTGGTTTTGATCATTTACAAAACTGTCAATCTTGTAACCTTTAGCAATTAAGTCCGCAACATAATTTGCAGAACCACTGAATGAAATTTGTGTACCAGTCTTACCACTATTATTAAAGTTGTTAAGTTCCTTGTTGTTATCAGTCTTGTCGTAAACAACTAAGTCAGCCTTTTGAGCAACTTCTGGATTTGGATTGTAAACCACCGTTACTACTTGATCACGATTTGGTTGTGGGGTAGTAAAGTTAGCAACAGCTTGATCTGGAGTGTAGTTCGTAAGCGTAGGCGAAGTTACACTAGTAAAGCCGTTCTTATCTGGAGTCCAAGTTCCTTCAGTAGTTGCACCAGTAACCTTGTCAGTAGTGTTAGTACGAGTCCAATTAATTGTTTGAACCGGACTATCTGCTGGGGCAGCTGGCTTGTTAGCTTCGTTACCTGCTACAACATAGTGAACGTGAGCGTTAGTAGTAGCCTTTTCAGTCTTAGTATCAGTTCCGTGAACTAAGTAAATATTGAAGCTTTGTACATTATCATCAATACTATCAAAGTTTCCAAAGGTAATGTTTGAGGCGGTCCCAATCGAGTTACCATTGGCATCAGTTGCACTATCAAAGACGTAGCCTGAATTTAAGTAAGCTTGAAGGGTTTGTGGTTCACCGTCAAAGCTGATTGCACTGCCCTTTGTACCATTGTTATTTTCAAAAGCAGACAATTGCTTATTGTTTTCAGTCTTATCGTAAATAGTAACCTTAGCTTTTTGTGGAGTATCTGGTGTCTTAGCATCTGGAGTGTAAACAATCGTTACATCGATATCGCCAGAATCTGGGTTTACCGTAACTGCATTTGCACTCCCGTCCGCGTTAGCATTTACGTTACCGGTAATGTGGTAGCCAGCTACTTGTTGACCAGCAACTTGCGCTAAAGTACCAGTTGCAGGAGTCCAAACAGTATCACCAGTCTTGCCAGTTACCAAGTCCTTAGTAGCAGTTCCAGTAAAGGTTACTTTTTGGTCTGCTTGAGGAGTCAAGTGGCTTTCTGGCGTAGTGCCATCAGTAAAGATGTAGTGGAAACGACGGGTTACATCTTGGTTAGTTGTAACTTGTTGCGTTTGGTGACCGTAGTAAACGTTGTATTCAAGATTTTGAGTATCTGGTGTTACTTTATGGGCTGCTACAACATTTGCACTAGTTCCATCTTGGAATTCAGGAGCAGTGTAATTGTATGCACTAAGATCGCTTGAACGTTTAGGATCGAATTGCGTAGTACCATCCGTAGTATGCCAATCTTGAGTTCTAAATGATTTACCATCGCTGCCAACAGTACCGTAACCGACAACCTTACCATTTTGATCCAATACTTGCGTCCGCGTGAAAGTTACGGAATCAGTAATTGGGTTTTGGGCAATTAAGCTTGAAGGAATCCGTGCACCAGTTACCTTGTCGTAGTAGTTAATAGTACGTTGGATAGTCTTAGATTCTTCAACACCTTGGTGGTAAGTAGTAGTTTGAGCTGGGTTCTTAAAGTGAACAACAAATGCTTGGTTAGTGTTGTCGTCATTGTCGTAAACTGGGAAGCTAACACTAGTGAAACTACCGCTAGCTGAACCATTAGTTACACCAGTACCAGTTGTACCATTGTAAACGTAACCTTGGTTGATTAAGTTAGCAACCGTCGAAGCAGCATTGTTAAAGCTAATTTGACTACCTGCATCGCCACTAGCATCTTGTTGTGGGTTCAAACTGGCACCAGTATCATCGTTAACAAAAGTAATGTTAGCATTTTGAGGATTGCTTACAGCTCTATAAAGAAATACTACATCTTGATTACCTGGCCGACGTCCGTTAAAGAATGCAGATTTATCACCTTGAGCAGTCGCTGCGGCAGCATCTAATTTCGGATCTCCAGTACCAGCAGTATAGACTGATGGCAAACTTTGAGTAGTAATATTACCTGCTTGTACTAATTTAGCATCGATAGCTCCAGGTACTACATCACTAGGTTGGACGTCGTAAGTATTTAAGGTAACTGTTCCGCCATCATCAATTTGTTGACTGATATACAATCTACTTGGACCATAATCCGTAGTACCTATAGCAACATTCCCTTTACGTGAGTCTCCAATCGTTCCTTTAAGCGGAGTATTCAATACATCTCCTACTGTAATCTTTACACCAGCATTAGTAGTTAAAACGGTGTCAAGAACACTCTGACTCAGTTTCGACTCATCATATCCATCTGCAGATCGCTCTATCTTGCTATAAACTTTGTTATTGTACAATACTTTAGCTGGACCACCATCAGTCACATCGTATGTTTGGCCAGGGATTAGTTTCTCCGAAGACTTATGGGCCATTACTTCACCGGTATCAGCATTTACATACCAGATCGTTTGCTGAGCCTTTCCTGGTATCATTCCACCAGCACTATTCCAATTTTGCTGAGCAATTGGTGACTCATTAATCGGATTACCACTTCCATATACAACAGTTAAGTTAGAACCGCCAGAGGTAAACGCACCGGTACTTGGTACGGCTACAGGACTTTTACCATTTCTATCATATAAGTTAATCCGAGTATATCGATAGCTTGTACCGGGAATTTGAGTATTGATCGCACGAGAATACGTATAAGTACCACCCTTATATACATTTCCGTTAGTTTGGGTAATTGTTAGCGGTCCACCCCACGGCTTTGAATATACATCTTTTCCAATCGTAGTCGCTAATTTATTACCCACATAGAAATAAATATTTTCTCCAGGATTATCCTTATCAGTGGCTGCAGTTAGAATCTTACCATTAGTTTTATCACGCCATTGTGTAAAACCGATTTGATTTGATGGCACGTATTGTCCAAAGTAGCTCTCATAATCCTTACCATTAGAAATATTAAAGTTAGGATTATACGAAGCTAAGTCAGTAGGGCCACTATCAGACGGTTGTGCAATAAATGAAGCCCCATATAACCGTGCAAGCTTAGCAGCATTTATTGAAGTAGTATTAAAAGCCTGTGTATCAAAAGTTTGAGTGGTAACAACTGAATTTTCTGAAGTTGCACTTGCAGTCGTTGCTTGTTGACTTGCCACAGTTGAGTTAGCTTGAGTTGTAGCAGAAGCGGATGATACCGCAACATCACTAGCTGAGCTTGCGGCTACAGTAGTGGTACTGGCTACCTTACTGCTCTGGGCCTCCTTAGCCATAGCAGCACTAACTGCAGCCTCATATTCATTTGCGGCTGGCGTTTGCACGTCGCCTGCTGGATTTTGTGAAGTTGCAGTTGCACCGCTTGCTTGATTAGCAACAGTTGCTTCTTTTAATGTTTGATTATTAGCAGAATTTAAAACTAAATTGTGGTCCGTTTGTTCTGAACCATCCCCATTATTAGCATTTGCATCTGCATTAGTATCGGTTGTATCAGCTGATACACCATTTGCAAAAGAAATCCCCAAAAGAACAGAGGCTACACCAACAGATAACTTCTTAATGGTGAACCGTTGTTTTTTAGGTTCATACTTCTTAATTTGTTCCTGATGATTATTCCGTGATAACATCAACTTTTCCCCCTTAATATTTTTTATAACGCCAGCAATAAATATAACAAATGACTGTAACAATTGTTTGCTTACTTTTTCTATATTACTTGTTTTAATTTAAAACACAACTATTCTTTTGTCGATTTTTTAAAACTTAAAATCGGATTTTTCCTTATCGTTCGATAAAACGTTTATATAACAGCATTTTCAAGCGTTTTCAAAATCAAATAAAAATGTTTAAGTTTTTTTAAACAAATGAGGTTTTCATCATTTGTTAATCGTTAATCATTTCACTTTTAACATATCGATAGATAACAAAAACAATCGTTGATTTAATCATAAAAATAAAGCTTTATTATATAAATAAATCATTTATTATCTTTATTGCTTTATCACCACATAAGCAAGCTCCCCATTATTCTTTGGAATAGTGGAGAGCTTGTTTAGCTTTATATATTTTTAATTACTTTTCTCGTTTTTTCTTCTTCAAACCAGTTAAACCAAAGATACCTGCAAGAGCAGCGAATGTAAATCCTAACACAGAATTACTACTTTGATCATTACCAGTCTGGGGAAGAACATTAGCTTTTGTCTTTCCCTCTGTTCGGGTTTGAGCTAATTGATGTGAAACAAAATGTTTATTCGAAATTTGTCGCTTTTCTTGTTCAAGCGGCTTAGTTGGCAACTGATCATCAGGCACTAACTTGTTACCATCATTTGTTGGGACTAATGGTTCAATCGGTTGTGCCGGTTGAACTGGCCTTACCGGTTGATCAGGATTAGGTGGGGTCGTTGGCTGCTCAGGCGTGATTGGCTTATCAGGTTCTGCTGGTTGATTATTGTTAGTGTATTCAATCTCAATACTCCGATCTTCATCACTAGGAATAACCATTTCAGCTGGAATAGAGACCTGACTAGCGGTATAACCATTAATTTCTGGTGCCGTATATGCTGGCCATTCATTACTGCCATCAACTTGCCAAGCACTATAAGTTGCCTTACCAGTAACTGCGTCAAATGTTGCCGTCCGGGTAAAATTAACAGCTTGTGTAATTATCTGGCGTTGTCCATCCGGCAGCTTAACGATAATAGTTCGTGTTACCTCTTTGGTTAGGGATTCCATCTTCTCGTAAGTTGTTGATGGATTACCAGGAACTTTTCCTGTTGGTGCGTCTTCGCCTGGCTTTACAATGATCGTTTGATGTTTGATCAAAACGACAATATCTGGAATCCCATCAGGAGTAGCCATGACCGTTGCTGGAATTGATTGACCAGGGACAAGTTGCCAACCAGCTGGCATGGTTAAGTTGACCTCCACTGTCGCACCTGTTTTACCTTGAAGAACAGTTTGACTGATATCACTACCATTTGCGTCGCGGTAAATAATCATCCCCGTCTGCTCATTAGGAATGTAGTTAATTTCGACATTACTGTCACCACTGGCTGCTGTGACATCCATCTCAGGAACAATACTCATATTTGTCGTGTACCCTGGTACGGTCGTAGGAGTAAAGGCCGCAAATTTGCCACGATTCCATTTAACATCAGTAACTTCACCAGTGACCAAGTTCTTTGTCCCAGTTCCGATTAAGACAACTGTTTGCATGGTTTGTTCGTCACCACTTGGCAGGTGCTCTACGATTGTCCGCGTTACCGTCTTATGCTCTTGAACTGGCGCAGTAACTGGCTCGATCACGATCACAGTTGTCCCACCAGTAATCTTCACGGACTGCGGAAGTTCAGCAGTTGGTTGCCAATTGGTCGGAACTTCTGGCTTAAAAGAAACATCACTATTTTCTTCGCCAGTAACAGTCTGTGTATGGATTACTTGACCATTGACATCTTGGTAACTAATAATCTCTTGGCCTTCTTGTGGTTCCGGAATCTTATCGTATGTGATGTCGACCGTTTCATTTGGTGTCTCAGGATTTACCGTCATTGCTGGAACGATCTTTTGACTAGGAACATAGCCCGTAACAGTCGTAGGTTGGTAACTAGCCCATTGCACAGTGCCTTGAGGAAGCCATTCAGTGTACTTAATTTCCCCTGTTACTTCATCAAAGATCGCTGTCCGGGTAAATGTAACTTTTTGTGGAATCGACTCTTCCTTGCCACTTGGGTATTTCACATTGATTGTCCTTGTTGGGGTAACCGTTAGTTGTTCCATTATCGGGTAATTCTTGGATGGATCACCTGGAACTTTACCAGTCGGAATGTCAGGCGCAGGAGTTTCTGGAGTAACAACAACCGTCTTATGCTCAACCTTAACTATTATCGTTGGAATTCCTTCCGCTGTAGCAGTAACAGTCTTTGGAATTCCTTGAGCTGGAACTAATTGCCAACCTGCTGGTACTTTTGGAGTAATAGTTATAGTTTCGCCAGTCTTTCCACTAAGTGGTGTTGTCCCAATTTCCTTACCTGCTTTGTCTTGGTAGGAAATAATCCCACTTTGTTCATTAGCAGTGTAAGTGATGTTGACTGTCTCATTTTGTTGACCGTTCTTAACTTCAGCCTCTGGCACAACGCTTTCACTTACCGTATACCCAGGAATTGTTTCTGGCGTGTATGCATCCCATTTAGCTGTTGACCATTCACCATAAGTTACTTCACCTGTGACATTGTCGTAAGTAGCGTCACGGTAAATCTTACCTTCTTGGGTAATGGTCTGCTTTGTTCCATCTGGCTTCGTTACAACAATCGTTCTCGTAATCGTCTGGTTCAAATCATTTTCATGTGCGCCATCAATTACTTCACCGGTTACCGTTTTTTCACCGTCTGGAACTGGGTTTGTATGATCAACATTGGTTATGCCATGCTTAATCTTGATAGTAGTAATTCCATTTTCAAGAGTAATTTCACTTGGCACACTGCTTGGATCACTTGCTACCCAACCAGCAGGAATTTCAGGAGTAAATGGAAGTTTAGTTCCCTTAAGGTGACCGCTAATATTAGTTGAACTAATTATTTGGTTATCAGTATCAACATAGTTAATAGTTTGGCTACTATTTTCCAAAGTAAATGTCGCAGTTGAAATGAAGTCAATATTGTAATTTGGATTTTCTTGACGAATCTTACTGATTGCATCCCCACTAAGCTCAACGTCATAAGTTCCAGCTTCAGTTAACTGAGCTGGATGACCATCTTTACTAAAGATAAAATCACTTACCGTCAACCCTGTAATCGTTTGACCATTTACCACCACCGTGTAGTGACTAGGATCAATTTCTAAGTCTTGCGTAGTTTGAGAACCACTTAGCGTTGCCGTCGCCTTAGCTGGCACAATTGTTAATGATCCTTTACTGCCGTCATAACTATAATTATAGTTACTATCAGCTGCCTTGATTGCAGCGATACCAGCTTGGCTTAGTTCAACTTGGTAAGTACCAACATTTATTGGATTACCGATAACTTGAATGTCTTTGTCAGTTAATTGGTAAGTTTGACCATTAGAAAGCTTAACTTCAAATTTATCAGGATCTAATGCTACTACACTTCCTGTATAAGGAGTTTCTTGGCTACCATTAAAGCCAATCGTTGCATTCGCCTTACTAATTGTGACACTAGCTAAACCATTGAAGTTCCAAGTGTAATTATTGTTAGTGGCAATCTTACTTTGGCTAGAATCCTTAAGCTTCAAGTAGTAAGTACCAACATTTACTGGGTTAGCGATTACTTTTCCATCTTTATCCACCCATTCATAATCGTCAGCAGATAAAGTTGGGGCAGTAAGATTTACACCATTGTTAGTATTAATAGCGTTAGCAATCTTGTCCACCTTAATTTCAGGAGTTTGGCCGTTGTAAACCACATCATATGAACCTGAAGTAGTTACATCAGCACTAGCCTTTTCAATTGTAAAGGCTACCGCATCATTATTGTAAGTATAGTCATAATGATTACTTTCAAGATTTCGAATCTGATCTAAGGCTTCCTCAGTTAATCTTACCTTGTAACTGCCCGCATTAGTTGGGGCAGGAATTTGATTGCCTTGCTCATTTATAAATTCAAGATCTTCAGGTTTTAAGACATAAGTTTGGCCATTTGATAACTTCACGCTAATGCCGTTAACGACACCATTAGTGGCTGGAATGACTACTGGGCTTGCGGTGTAAATTGATGAAGCTGAACCATCAAGAGTAATGCTTGCAGTAGCCTTTTCAATATGATAATTACCTTTACCTTGGTAATTCCAAGTGTAGTTGTTATTTCCAGCAATCGCATTTTGCACTTTTTGCCAACCAGCTTGGGTTAACCGAACGTGGTAAGTGCCAACTTCACTCGGTGTCGAAATCACTTTTCCATCTTGCAGGAACTCATAATCACTTGCCGTTAATTGTAATGTACTTGGCAAAGCAATTGTCTTTTCATTTGGATTATTAGTAGTGATTTCGGGAATAAAGTTAGAAGGATCAATCGTTGCCAGATCACCAGTCCAAGGAATCGTTTGCGTACTAGTAGCTGGTAAAGTGATCAACGCGTTAGCTTGATTAATAGTGTAGCTGCCACTACCAGTAATCTGGACATTTGACCAGTCCAAGTTAGCGACATTTACAGCCTTAACTTTAGCAATACCACTCTGCGTCAATTGAACAGTGTAGGTACCGGCATCACTTGGGGCGGTAGGATAAGTTTGACCATCCTTAACCCATTCATAGTCACCGGCAGTCAAGCTTACGGAATTATTTCCCGGAGCGGTAATCGTAACTACTGGAGTATAGCCACTGATTGGCGTGCCATCATAGGACTTTTCAGCATCCCCGCTGAGGGCGGCACTTGGCGTAGCTTTAGTAATAGTTACTGTTCCTAGTCCTGCCTTACTAAAGTCATAACCATAATTATCAGCTTGAACTTTAGCGATGTTGGCGCGGCCTTGGTCAGATAATTCCACCTCATAAGTACCAACATTGGTATTAGCACCCGCGGCAGTATTAACAAACTGGAGATCACCAGCTTGCAATTCATAAGTTAAGCCGTTACCTAACGTGATCTTAAAGTCAGCCGGATTAATCACCGCAACAGCACCGGTGTAAACAACCTTTTCATTTCCAGAAAGGGTTACGGAAACATTGGCATTTCTCGTAATTGATAAAGTAGCACTACCAGCAGTTGTCCAATCATAGTTGTCAGTTTGTGATGCAAACTTCTTCAAACCGTTATCTGTTAAGGTAATCGTATAAGTACCAATAGCAGTTGGTTGTGCTACTACTTGTCCGGCGGCATTAGTGATTATTACATCGTCCGCCCCTAAGCTGACACCTGCTGGCAGGTCGACCGTTACGCCATTATTGGTGGTAATTGATAATGGGAAGTTACTGTAATCGATCGTGACTGGTTGGCCATTGTAGTCAGTGCTTTGACTACCAGCAATATTAAGCGTAACCGTTGCTTTGTTAATTACATAAGTAAAGGCACCATTAACACTAGTAAAGTCATAATTTGGATTTTCTTGATTCAATTTATCAGTATAATCCTTGTTCAAAATCAAGTAGTAAGTTCCAGCATTAACTGGTTGACCTGCAAATTTTACATACTGATCCCCATTCTTGGTGTACCAAGAGTAGTCACTCGTCGAAATATCATGAGTCAAAGTGAAAGATTTGTCATTAGTTGTGTCATAAGCAGACCAAACAATTTGGCCATAGATCGTCGCATCGTTAAGCGCCTGACCATTATACGTTTGTTCGACCTTGCCGCTAATGGTAACGGTCGCTTCCGCCTTATTAATGGTGTAAATAGCACTACCCGTAAAGGCATCGTCAGCAAAGGCGACATTTGGCACGTCATTTTGACCGCGACCAGCTAAACTGATAATGTAATTCTTGATATTAGAAATCCCATCAGCCGTTAATGTAATGGTGTACTCTCCCACATTAGTTGGGGCGCTCCCATCCGGAGTATTCCAAGTGTAGTCCCCGTCTTTAAGAAGATAAGTCTTATTAGCATCAGTAACACCAGGGAAACTTACAGATACTTCAATCTGCCCATTGCTGTTTACTTCTGCCGTAGTTGTAGCTTGACCGTTATAAGCACGTGAGTTGGCGCCAGTTAATACCCCACCTGCTGGTGCTTGCTTGATCACATAAGTGTACTCACCGCTAATTGCGTCAGCAGCAAAACTGTAGTTAGGGTTGGCGGCCTGAATCTTAGCGATCGAACTATCCTTAAGTTTCAAGTAGTAAGTGCCCGTGTCAGTTGGCAAACTAGTCATCTCAGTATAAGTGCCATCCGCATTCTTGGTGTACCAAGCATAGTCAGCTTCGGTCAAATCAGCAAGGTCTAGGCTTTGGCCATCAACTAAGCCACTTGGCGTCCAAGTAATTGAGTTAAGGACATCGCTAGCGGTAGTACCTTGACCATTGTAAACTTTCTCATCATTACCGCTTAAAGTGTCAGTAGCGGCCTTTTGATTAATCGTGTACTTGATCGTGCCACTTGCGGCATTAAAGCTGTAGTTAGGATTGTCCTTTTGCAATGTTTGCAAAGCAGAAGACTTCAAACGAGCTTCATAAGTACCAGCATCGGTTGGAACCGCATCAAGCTTATTCCCGTCCGTATCATACCAATCAAAGTCACTAGCAGTAATATCCTTCATTGATAATGGGGTGTTAGCAACAAGGTCGTTACCACTAATCGATAAGTCATTGACATCTAAGCTAGCTTCTTGACCATTGTAAGTCTTTTCTTGGCCCTTGCCAGAGATGGTGACATCAGTAATCGGCTTAGGAACGATTTTAAAGGTTGCTGAGCCAGTCACATTATCAGCACTAATTATTACATTGCCTTTGCCAGCATACTGATCAATTGCCGCTTGCAAATGAGCTAAGCCAGCTGACGTTAATTCAATAGTATAAGTACCAGCATTGGTTGGCGCATTGCCATTAGCCCACGTGTAGTCACCATCTTGTAAGTGATAAATACTATTTTCAGTGCTATCAGGGAAGGTCAAGTTAACAATAATGTCACCACCATTGTTGATTTCAGCGGTTGTGACTACTGTGCCATCAAATACCTTCTGGTTAGAACCTGACAAGCTTGCACTAGCATCGGTGGCCGCATTAATCGTGTAAGTTGCAGTGGTATTAAATGTCCACTTGTAGTTATCGCCATTGTTGCCAGTTAAGTTCTTCAACTTAGCTTGCCCAGCTGGTGATAATTCGACCGTATAGCTACCAGCGTTAATAGGATCGCCATTAGCAAACTGTAAATCATCAGTAGTCAATTGAATTGTTTGCGCCGTGCCGTCTGGGGCATAAACAGTGGCTGAATAAGTCAAATTATACTTACCAGTGTTCAAATCACTTGGCGTAGTAGTTTTCCCGTCATAGATCTTACTATCACTACCGTCTAAGCTGATCGTGACTTCGCCTTGGCTCACGTTAAAGGTGCCATAAGTAGTTACATCGCTCGCAGCTTGTGGATATGCATAGTTAGTACCCAATGCACTCTTGATATTATCCAGGCCTTGAGATGATAAGACAACTTGGTAACTACCAACATTGCCTGGTGTTTGACTAAAAATCAAGTCGCCATCTTTAGCTTGGTAATTTAATGTAGTATCATTTTCGGTCATCACAGTTAGAGTGTAGCCTTGAAGGTTCTTCTTAATAGCACTTAACCACTCATTAGAACCATAAGTTACACTTTGCTCATTGCCACCGACAGTAATCGTTACTGGCATTTGATCAACAAAGAAGTTGGCCCGTGCTGCAGAAGCTTGCGTCCAATTATAGTTGGTTGAGCCAGTTAAAGCTTGGAACTTCTTCAACCCTTGAGGAGATAATCTTACTTCATAAATGCCAACATTACCTGGAGTAGTTACAAACTCTAAATCGCCTGCTTCAAGCTTCACATTGGTATAGATTGGCTCATGTTCATTATCAATTGTCGCATTCTTAACAGGTGCAGTAATGGTTATAGTGTAGCCATTCTCGCCCCCATATTGAATCGTCGAATTTTCACCATATTTAATATGTTCTGCGCCATTAATCGTAACGGTAGTATCAGCAGGTGTAATGACATAAGTAGCTGGTTCATGCTTGCCATCACCAGAATACAAATCAGATGAACCACTTCTACCAGGACTATTAGTCCCACTAACAGCGTCCCAATCATAATCTGGAAAAGCTGACTGGAGTCTTTTTAGCAGTTGATCAGCAATTTTAACTTGATAAGTGCCGACATTGACTGGCATTTGACCATTAGTAAAGCCACTAATATAGACATCCCCAGACTTCAACCCACCAATTGCTTGAATAATTTCAGCATCAGTTGGCACAGAAACACTGCTATTCCAATTAGTTAGTTCAATGTGGTAGGCGCTTGGATCGAGATCTAAATCCGTCCCGTAAGTGGTCGTTTGATTACCGCTTAAAGTAACTTGAGCCTTGCGAGCATAGATTAAGAAATTACCAGTAGTATCACCTAAACTAATGTCATAATTACTTGCACCTGTTAAGGCCTTAATCTTATTAAGTGCAGAATTAGTTAGACGAACATAATAAGTTGGATTACCTGTTTTATCGTTTTCTTGCGCATTAGCATGGCTGACTGGCTTACCGTCGCTATCGACTACTTCGAGATCATCTGGGGTCAAAGTGAAACTTTCTAATCCGCTTGGTTCGTCAGTTGAGTTACCCCACACTAGTTTAATATCACCATTATCAAGCTGTGTTTGGGTAATAGCTGCATCTTGACCATTATAAACTTCTGATGCCGTTCCAGTTACGCCGATAATCAAACTTGCAGGATAAATTTGGTAAGTGATGCGCCCTGAAATGGTACTATTTCCATCCTTAACAAATGTGTAGTTCGGGTTAGCTGTTGCAAAGGCTGATTTACCCTTTTCATTTAATTGTAAGTAGTAATAACCCGCATTAGTTGGAGCACTAATTTGATTACCATCTTGATCAACCCATTCAAAGTCATCGGCAGTTAAGTTGGGAATGGTTAGGCCCTGAACATTATTAAAGCCAAAGTTCTTCTTAGTTTCTTCATTAGTTGGATCAAAGCTAACTGCTTGACCATTATATTCACTCTTTTCGTTCCCCGTTAATTGAACATTTGGTGAGACCGCTTGCTCAATTTGGAAAGTAGCGCTGCCTGTGTTGTCATTAGATAAGATGACATTGTCTTGACCAACAGCCGTATCAATCGCCGCTTGGATCTTCTTAAGGCCAGCAGCAGAGAGAGTCAGCGTATACTTACCGGCATTAACAGGTGCGTTACCATCTTGCGTATTCCAAGTGTAGTCCCCATCTTCAAGAGTAAAGCTGGTTGGTAAGTTCACAATATTATTACCATTAATTGATACCTTGATTGTCGAACCGTCAGTATACAAATCAGCTGTTGTTACGAAATTACCATTGTAACTCATCGAATTGTGCCCGCTAAGCTCAGCATTAGCAGTCGCTGCCGTAATGGTATAGGTACCCATTCCGCTAACAGGTGTTGCAGACCAAGTTATATTATCACTATTAATCTCTTTGATATGGTCCAAACCGGCTTGTGACAAGCGAACTTCATATTGTCCAACGTTAATTGGAACATTAGTAGTCCAAGTACCATTCACATTGAACTCAATATCGCCAGCAACTAAGTTATAAGTTGGGTTATTTGGTTCATTCAACTTAATTGAGAAACCATTTAAGTAATCGGTATTAGCACTTCCTGTGTAAGTGGATGAATTATTACCACTGAATTCTGCGGATGCTTGAGCCTTGTTGATGACTAAAGTCCCAAAGCTAGTACCTTGACTAATCTTGTAGTTACCACCAACTACATTTTGAATCTTCGCAACCCCGGCATCAGCCAAGACAATGTGGTAAACACCAGTATTCGTTGCCGTGATCGGATTTCCGCTGATATCAACAATTTGGAAGTCACCAGAATCTAATTGGACATTGCTTAAGCTAGCCGTTGCACCATCTTTACTACTAATACTTACCTGAACACTGTTATTGCCACTAGGATTGTAGTTAACGTTAATTGGTTGGCCTGTGTAAGTTTCAGTTTGCGTTCCGTCTACACTGACAGTATTTTCAGCCGCATTAATCGTATACTTAATCGTGCTGCTTACACTATCGAAACTGTAGTTATGATTGTCAGCTTTTAATGTTTGCAAAGCAGAAGAATTCAAACGTGCTTCATAAGTCCCTGCATTAATTGGCGATGTTGCCATTTTATTCCCATTAGCATCATACCAATCAAAGTCACTAGCTGTAAGTCCTGTCAGCGATAGTGGAGTATTAGCAATAGTACCGTTACCGCTAATTGTTAAATCGGCCACCGCTAAGCTAGCTTCGTGCCCATCGTAAGTCTTGCGTTGGTCATTACCAGAAATAGTAACACTAGTAATTGGCTTAGGACTAATAATATAAGTAGCCGTACCAGTAATCGTTGAATTACCATCAGCATCTACCCACTTAATACTGTTATTACCATATGCTTTTATAATATTTTGTTTACCTTGAGCTGTCCAACGTAACTCATATGTACCAGCATTAGTTGGCAAAGCAATCGACCAAGTTTGACCATTATCAGATGAGAATTCAACATCTCCAGCTTGTAAGCTATAGAGATTAGCTGTAGGTCCTGTAACTGTAGCATAGATTGGGTCATCACCAGGACCATTACCATTATTAAGGTCATTAAGAGTAATTGGATTGCCAGTATAGGTTGATTCATTAGTGCCCGACAAAGTTGCTGTTGCAACTGTGGTATAAGTTATATTGATCACCGTATCAGGCGTATCACCATTAACAGTCTGAGCTGGAATCCATTTAGGGAATGGAAGATTTAGCGTTGTTTCAGTAGTTGTCCCATCAGGATTAGTAACAACTTGTTTGATGATTCTCGTGTAGTTGTTAGGAGTTGGGATATTACGGAACTGTCCCCACTGACCTGTCGTCCAGCCACTTCCAGTAAAGCCATCAAATACTACACCACTATCATCAGCATTTACACGTACAGGTCTAGTAAGCGTAGCTGATTGTGTTATGGTTTGGGTAACTGACGGTTGGCCCGGCTGATTTGGTGGTGTGACGTTAATTACGCGGTTAATTGTTTTTTCGGTTAACGATTTAGGGACATAGTAAGTGGTTAAATCGTTACGAACATACCAAGTTGGATCCGTTGCATTCGTAAATACTATTCCTGGATTAAAATTGGGAGAAGCAAAAGTATTGGTAGCATATATACCCTGCAATTGTATAGTAACCACAACATAGTCGTTGCCAGCATCTGGAACATTTACACTAAAAGGTTGATTACTCTTTGGCAAATTCCATGAACCAGAAATCACATGAAAACCTGGATTTGCTGTGTCCCCTTCATTTTGATCCCATTGCCAATTGCCGCTATAGACAACTTTATTGGTTGTAGGATCAATTGTACCAGTTTGGGCATAAAAGACTTGAACTTGTGCATCTGGTCTAAATGAGTCTCCATTCTTATCCCCACCAGCAATCACAAATTTAGCGGTTATGGTTCTAGCTTCAGTTTTATTTGGAACATAGAAGATAGTATGCACCGGCTGAGCTTCGTAAAGAGATACAGCAGTCGTATAAGCACTTGAGCCTTTAGAATTATCACTGGTACTACCATCACTACCATTCCAAGTAGGGAAAACAAATTGATTAGCTGGAATTTTATTAGTGTTTGAAGCAGGTCCCCCCGTATAAGCTGTATATCCCGTTAAGGTTGGTACATCTGCAGTTACATTCGCCCACTTCTGCGGTAAATTAGTCCATGTACCAGAAACCACATGGTAGCCAGGTGTACTACTATCACCTTTCTTAGTATTCCATTGCCATGGGCCATAAGTAATATCTCCAGTTACCAAATCTTTTGTAGCTTGACGAGTATAGTAAACATCTAAAACCGCAGAAGTAAAGGCATTACCAGCCTCGGTGTAAGTACCATCTTCATTAACCTTAGTCTTAATATAATTTACTGTCACAGTTCGAGTTGCTTGTGCTTGTGGATCAGTGTTAGTTACATCTTGGGTTCTGTGGGCTAAATGAATAACAATGTTAGCACCATATAATGAAGGAGCTGCCGTAGCATCCCACTTATAATTTGGCACTGTCCAATCACAATCTGGATCGGTAAAAGGTTTACCATAGCTAGCGGTAAAACTGACACCGTCCGGCACCCCCGTTACACTAACAGATTTATATTTTCTTGTATTGACGTCTACTGGAAACTTAAGATTATTGCTATATCCACCATTATCGGGATTTTGAATATCAAACTGAACAAGTTCCTTCTTTTCCGTATTATCCCAGTAAGTAATGGTAAACTGCATTTGATCAGTCACCGTTACCTTAGCAGTAGCTGGAGTAGTTATGGCAGTATATTGCTGACCATTCACAGAAACTGGATAAGTTGCAATAACTTTAACATCATAGGTTCCTAATTGATTCCAATTTGGTTCACTATTATCAACAAATTCAAATGTAGTGCCTGATGGAAAATCAGCAACATTAGTAACTAAATCTTTAGCTGTTAAAGTCTTCCCCTTATAGGTAGTCTTATCTTGAATCTGAAGATTTTTCTTTTGGTCTGTAGGAATAGTAACAACTTGGTATGTAGCGTCCGCATAGTTAACTAGATGATTATTGTGACCAGTTACATCATCAACAGGGGCACTTGAAACTCTCTTTAGTACATAGTTATGTTCAGTAACATAATCCTCAAGCTTTTGATCAATCATGTTTTTGTAACTATTAATGGCATCGGTCATGTTACTTGCGCCAGCTGCATCATAAACAACGGGTACAGAAATGGTTGTACTTTGCCCACCCTTTGCATTATTAATAGTAATATTATGTGTATTATTGTTTTTATTAGACAAAAGAGTGTAGAGATTACCACTAGCTAAAATGATTGGCTGAGTAAAGCCACCATTGGCAATACCCAAAGTGTTTAACTTATCAGCAGTAAGTGTGGAGTTATTACCAAGATAAACGACTGACTTAGTATTATTTATGACATTCGATGCACTAGTCACCTTACTAAAATCCCAATTAGAAAAATCAACATACTGAGCACTTGAACCAGCAAACAAAACTGACATATTGGTAGCATTGCTCGTGTTCCAGTTAGCAATCGCACTTGCATCAACCAATGATCCTTCATTGGCAAAAGTTGCGTAAAGATTAGTTACCTTACTGGTATTCCAGTTTTCCAAACCATGAAGACTAGTTAGTGATTGGTTAATATTAAATGCCCGATTCAAATCAGTTACATTGCTAGTATCCCAATTAGCTAAGGCACTAATGTCTGTCAGATTAGCATCACTCATAAAAATGACACCCATGTCAGTTACATGGCTTACATTCCAATTTTCTAGACCTTGTAAGGTCGTAAAACTATTATTAGCAAATGCAGTGTTGAGTTTTTGTAAACTGTCAGTCTTCCAATTGCTAAGAGGCGAAAGATCCGAAACTTTACTGACATTGTTAAATATCCGAGTCATGTTCGTAACCTTTTGGACATCCCAATTTTCCAAACCAGTTAAGCTAGTCAAGCTAGTTGCATTTTGGAACAAGGCAGACATATCTGTAACATTTGAAACATCCCAATCACTGATTCCAGTCAAAGAGGTTAGCTTAGAAGCACTGTTAAAAGTATTTTGCATCGAAATAACGCTACTGGTGTCTAAACTATTGGCATCTAAATCAGTCAAAGTAGTGTTCTTTTGGAATGTATTGTTTAAGTTAGTACTTGCAAGCTTAACTTTCTTATCATCAGTCTTGCTAAAAGCAATTGTAGTGGCATTCTTCCATTGATTCAGTAAATTGTTAGAAATTGCTACTTGCAGGCCATTAGTTGATGTGCCAGCTGCCGCAAAGTCAGCTTCATTAGGCACAATAATATGGGTTGTATCACCAGTATAGCCAGTTAATTGGTAGTAGTCAGTTCCATTAAATGTCGTACTCTGCCCCGTCCACTTAGAAGTATCTAATGTCCCCCAAGTTGCAGAATCATAGCCACCGTTAGTAGTAGCTGTTGCAGTAATCTTATTTTCTTGAAGTGCTTCATTGGCAGGGGCGTCAACAGTATTTACATTGAGAGCAAGAAAAGCATTTTTATTTTCTTCTTCACTATTAGTTTTATTTGCAGAAAAAGCGGAACTTGAATTTTCAGTATCCTGAGCAGTTGTAGTCTTTTGTTCACCGGTTTTAGAAGTGTCGGTAGTATTATCTACAACATTTCTCTTCGTTTCATCAGTATTTTGAGCACTCTCAGCCGCTGAACTTTTCAGTTGCGCCGATTCAGTTGCATTACTGCCACTTACTTGAGTTGTTGCTGGGGTAGTCGTATCTGCTTGGACATTGGCATTTACTACCGCAGTTGCCCCAAAAGCCAGCATAAAAGTAGCACAGGCAGTAATCCACTGTTTCTTTGCTTTGTATAATTTATAATTCTTATTTTTGGGAGTCATGCTCCGTAAAGGATTATTTTTACCCATAAGATATCCCCCATCTCTTAGTCATTTATCTTCCTATAATTATATCCTAATCTAAATCCTTTTAAATCAATTTTTCATCATCCGATTTAATTTGCAGGCCAGTAGAATTTATCCATTGGTATTGTTAGGAGCAAAATTACTAAAAAAACGAATGGTCGCTTTACGCTTAATACCATCCGTTACCACAACGCATCAGTTATTGCCCTTCGTTGTTTCTTTCGGTTGTTTCTTTGCAAATAAGTGATATACGAGTCGTGCAACCAATGCTTGTAAAACAATCGTGACTACGCTTTGCGCAAGTTTTCTTTCCCATTTCATAATTTTAGCTCCCTTATTCAAATCATACCTTGTAGTTAAATCTAAGCTTCTATCAATTTAATTATACTCGCTTCTTATTAATTTGTTTAATAGAATCATTTATCCTCACATCGAATAAAATTAAAAATTATTCATAATAATTTTTAATTCCCCAATACAAGCACGCAAAAAGCCCTTTTTATTCGAAAATCATGAATAAAAAAGGCTTTATATTAGCATAATATAATCTTTTAGCTAATTATAATTTTATGATTAATTTTCAAAATAGTTTAATGACTTATCAACATTAATCTTTGTTCCTTGATACTTTTTAGCAATCCATTGTTGAATTTGCTTATCATGGTAAAGCTTAACTAACTTCTTATATTCCTTGTTATCACGGTTCTTCTTAGCAGTTGCTAAAACATTAATGTTGTTCTTTGTGCTTTGATTAACCTTTTCATGATAAATAGAATCTTTCAAAACATTCAAGTGACCGGTCAAAGCAATCGTATTTCCAATCAATACTAAATCAGTTGACTTTAATACCCGTGGCCCGGTGGTATCATCAATTTCTTTAAATTGAAGGTTCTTTGGATTAGACGCAATTTCGTTTGTTCCGCTAGTCGCACTAAAGCCGGGTTTTAGCTTAATCAAACCTGCACTTTGCAGAAGCAATAAACCACGCGCCGTGTTTGCTGGATTATTAGCGATCGCAACTGTTGCACCATTCGGAATGTCTTTAACACTCTTATATTTATCTGAATATAAGCCCATTGGTTCTAAATAGGTAGTTCCAATCGCTGCTAGCTGTGCCTTCTTATTTTCCTTATTATAAGCTTGCAGATATGACCATGATTGAAAAGCATTAACGTCAATTTCACCACTAGCAGTCGCCCGGTTTAAGGCTACGGGATCAGTAAAACTCTTGACCTTAATCCTCAAACCTTCACTTTTGGCTTGCTTACTATTTGCAATGTGTTGCCAAACCTGCACATCCGGGCCAATCGTTCCAACAGTAATCTCATCGTTGCGAGTAAACCCACCATTAGCGCCCACACTAAGTCCAGCCGCAACTAAAATCACTACTACAATACCAACAATCCACCAACCGGTATGCTTTTTCTTTCTCATCATAACTACCCCTTTACTTTTGTTTTCGCTATTAAAATAACTAATCGCAATAGCCAACGGGACCCGACATGTCGTTATTCTCGAGAAATCCTTAGTCAGCGTTTACCAAAATTATTATTAGTCAACCAAGTGCCGTTCAAATGGCTTGTCTGAAATACCTTCATCAAGAATCTTCTTTGACCATTCCTTAGCAGAGAATAATGAATGATCACGGTAGTTACCGCAAGATTCAATCGTTGTTCCCTGAACATCTTCCCACTTAGTCTTGTAGGCAATTTCTTCAAGTGAAGACTTCAATGCCTTGGCAACTTCAGTAGTTGAATGTTCACCCCATGTAATTAAGTGAAAGCCAGTCCGGCAACCAAATGGAGAACAATCAATTACACCATCCAAACGGTCACGAAGCAAGCCAGCAAGCAAGTGTTCAATCGTATGCAAACCAGCAGTTGGAATTGCATTTTCATTTGGTTGAACTAACCGTAAATCATAGTTACTAATCTTGTCTCCCTTTGCCCCTTCTTCAACGGTAATTAAACGAACGTAAGGTGCCTTAACCTTTGTGTGATCTAATGTAAAACTTTCAACCTTAGCCATAATAAAACACTCCTTTTCTGCCTGATGAGAATGAATCTTGGAACTAAAAAATCCCTAGGAACGACAATCTAGCCAATTCCTAGGGACGTTTAATCTTCATTAACGTGATACCACCCTAATTTAGCCTTATCTCACAATAAGACCCGCAAGAAGTACATAAAAATACTCCAGCACAGTAACGGGTGCTAATCGCTTGCTGCTAACACGTATGCTCACAGCATCAGTCTGCTCCAAGACCATCTTCATTATTCATTACCATACTAGTTCTCATCTTTCCTAGCTCTCTGTAATGGCATTAAATAATTACTCATCTTTTCTAAGCAATTTCTAATTTAATTGTAATTATAATATCCTTATCCTTACTAATTGTCAACACCTATTGCAAAATTATTCATGATATAACATCCTTAACGTTTTAGCATCATTTTTAGTTATTCCATTTTTGATGTTTCGTGGGATCATTACACTATGTTCATATTCTGGAGCGTGAGCCAATCCAAGGGCATGACCCAGTTCGTGTTGAGCAACCTCACTTCGAAATTCTTTATTAGTATAGTCTAACTGATTAGGATCCAAAGTTGAGGTTGCCTTATGCAAGATATTCGTAGTCGGATCATATTCAGTCCGAGTTGAGCCGAGTTCAGATGTTGTATAGCCAACACCATTGTTTCCCGTATTATTTCGTGCTAGATCACCATCGGCCGCAATAATATTGGCCTTATCTTCGTTCTTAGTCCAGCGGATATGAACTGCTTTCGTCTTGTTCCACTTTTTGACCGCATCACGAAAAGCCCATTTTAATTTTGGATCAGCCGTTCCCATATAAATAGTAATATTCTTTTTCTTCCACCTAAAACCTTCAAGCGGTGTTGGTGTGTTTTCTGGAATTCTTAGCCGATCTGCAGTCGGTCGTTGTCCACCATTAGAAAACTGAAAATCATTACTATCAGAAGAATCCTGACTAAAAAATGATGACTGGAAAGGTTGGGAAGGCGCATCTGCATCAGCAAGGACCTGATAATCGCCAATTCCAATTATTCCAGCGACTAAGAGTGCTACTAAAAATCGACGCATTTAATCATCCCCATTCTATAAAGTTAGAAATGACAACACGGTTCAAGGCGTTCCTGCCAAAAACTGACAATCCAATTCTGAGCGAAAAAGCCGATCACCGTTCCAATATTAAAAGCAAAAATCGCATGATTTTTCAGAGAACATAATAAGATAATGATAACGGGCAAGACAATGTTAAAATATTTCGTGAATTTAAGACTGGCGCGGCGTTTTAGGTAGACCGTTAACTTATCGTGTGGATGAAAACAACAATCACACTGCTGGTAAAGAGCATAACCAGCAAAGGCAATCACTAAACCGAGCAGATCAAAACCGAAGCGCAAGAAAATATTCATTGTATCGATTCCCCAAAATCGCCATAAATTCGCAAAGAGTTGCATTAAAATACTGTAGGGAACTAAAAACGTCAATTCCCAGCCAAATTCTTTAGGAACAAATTCGCCAACCAAAATAATATTAAGGCCAATGACAAATAGTCCTTCTGTAAAAATCGTCTCTGTCATGTTCCAACCCATCATATGCATAATATTGACGATGGAGGCTGGCCAAGGCATACTCCCTAAATTTGTTACAATCGTCATTGAATGACCAATTGAGTTTAAAACAATTGCCAGTGCTAAAAATACATACCGACGCATTTTTATCATCCCGTTTACGCTTATTCTCTATCACAGTATTTTAGCACGCTTATTGATTTTATGCGTTTATCTTGTCCTGAATTTTTGTAAGTACACAAAGAGGCTGAGAAAAAACTTTTGTTTTTTCAACAGCCTCGTTTTTTATACGAATAGTGTTACGATATTGTGAAAATCCTCGTAGGCTAGCTTCGCGTCGTAACTACACTAAGTCCGAACGATAATCAGCCCATGCCGTGCTAATCACCATTCTATCCTTACACCGCCTTGTCGAGAGGGTTAATTTCCACTCACTATTGTTTCAATCAGTTTTAAACATTAATCGCGTTCAAAGCCATCCATAATAATGTAAGATTTAATTGCTTCACGCTTATCCATTGCTTCATAAGCTTCTTGAATTTGGTCAAGGTCGAAACTCTTGGTAAAGACCTTCCCAGGATTAATGTCGCCATCAAGCACTGCCTTCAACAACACATCCTTATCGTAAGTGGTTACTGATGCTGGGCCACCGCCGACAATAGTGTTGTTATAGAATGGTGCTGTCATGTCCATCTTTGGCGTATGAGGTAAGCCAACTCGGCCAACGATGGCACCCGGACGACCAACTTTCATGGCAGTATCAGTTGATTGTTCTGTACCGACACATTCAAGAACAGCGTCGGCACCGGCACCATTTGTGAGTTCCATGATCTTTTGAACTGCTTCGTCACCACGCTCAGCAACATTGTCCGTAGCACCAAATTCCTTAGCAAGAGCTTGACGATCAGCGTGCCGACTAGTAGAGATGATCTTCTTGGCGCCCCGCATCTTGGCAGCAATAATCGCACAAAGACCAACAGCACCGTCACCCATTACAACAACCGTATCGCCATCGCTAACATTAGCAACTCGTGCGGCGTGATAACCAGTAGCCATAACGTCAGCAAGCGTTAAGAGGGACTTAAGCATTCCTTCACTGTAGTTACTTGGCTTACCGGGAACTTTAACAAGCGCCCATTGACCGTGTTGGAACCGGATATATTGAGCTTGAACACCAGAGCTAAAGTTATCACTGTGACTTTGGCAAGAGCCATCGAAGCCCGCACGACAAGCAGCACAGTGTCCACATCCATGAGTAAATGGAGCAATCACAAAGTCACCCGGCTTGACAGTAGTAATATCTTCACCAACTTCTTCAACAATTCCAATTGCTTCATGACCAGAGTTTTCAGAATCTTTTTCAACTGAATTAATTCCCCGGAAGTTCCATAAGTCGGAACCACAAACACAGGTCCGCACTACCTTAATAATGACATCATCAGTTTTTTCGATTGTTGGGCGATCGACATCAACAATCTTCATTTGACCTGCTTTTTCAAAAATCGCTTTTTTCATTGAAATTGCCTCCTTTATTCTAAAAAACAGTTTAGAACTATCTAATTTCAAAATCCAATATTTAAATTTCATTCTTTTCCATTCAGTTTTTGAATATCTATTCCAATCTAATTTTATCATTTCCGCACTATAAAATATTTTATAATGTGTTAATATAGAGGTGATAAATAAAGTTATTAGTATGGTCTTAGCTTTACTTATCACTTTCTTTTTTAGGGAGTGGAGTCACTAGCTGGCGATTTAATTGCATCGTTAAGCGCACAGTAATAATCTTTGCGTTGCTTGATGACGCCATTCTTTTCAAAAAGGATTCGTTGTTTTCTAGATAGGATATTCATTAATACACAGTTACAAAACAATCTCTATTTAGAGACAGCTTTTCCAACCGAATGACAATCCCACCATCTGACGTTATGGTGGGATTGTTTTTATTATTCATTTGCAATTCGTTCAAAGTTACTTTCTAGATCTGTATTAGTCGTTGGGTGACAGTCCGGATCACCATTATTCGATTGGTCAACTAACACAACTGGTTTACCATTATGGAAGGCAAAAAAGTACGTAATCCGGTTCGGTAGTGGCGGCTCTGTTCCGTCATGATTATAGATAGCAACAACATTATATTCATAGTCACCCTTGCCTGATGGTGCCCAGCCAATCAAACCAGACTGTCCTTCCACTAACTCTTTACTCAAGCCATCTGGGTATGTTATTCCTGTTGAAACCTTCAACTCATTTTGCCCATCATATTGTTCATAGGATTGGTGCATTGTTGGTCCCCATTTTTGCATAAATGATGCCAACTGCTTATTCTTTTGATTATTCCATAATGAACTATCGTGGCGTGACTCACTACTACTGCTTGTATTATTAGTAGTGGTAGTACTTTGACTGCTGCTAGCTTCTGAATTAGTCTTTGCGGTATTGCTACTGCTTTGCGTGTTTTGGTTTCCACAACCAGCCAAGGCAACGCTTAAGCCCGCAATCGCAAGAACTCCTATTATTTTTTCAATTTTATCCTCCGAAACGTAAATAAAGACCAGAAAGAATGCTTCCCTATTCTTTCCAGTCTAGCTATTAATCTTCAACTTTTTTAGCGTCGTTCATTGCCTTCATGATAGAAGGATTCTTTGAATGACAATCCTTGATCATTTGGATATCTTCTTCACTTAATTCAACAGTGTATTTAGCCATGATCTTCCCTCGCTTTACTTAAAAAATTACACCCTTACTATATCACATCAAAGGAGACGTGTCTGGTTTAATCAGTAAATTAAGATCATTAATTGGACATTCAACCGAGATTTGCTAAGATTAACATTGAATTGCATAAACGGGGAGCTTGCAGACAGGCTGAGAGGGGACTATGCGTCTCGACCCAATGAACCTGATTTGGATAATGCCAACGTAGGAAGGATTAATAAAGGACGACTAGGATCATAGTAATTACTGGTCGCTTTTTACTATGCGAAAACAGACAACAATTACCTAAAATAGCATGTTACTTTATTTTAAAAGCAGATTATCGTAAACAAAATTACCAATGGACTAACCTAATTCTCTGGTTAATCGATTTTATCATTTATCGAATCCTGCTAATTTATTCATTTCCGCTTGGCAGGATCGTTACCACAATCATTATCATCATCGCAATGACATGGGGCACCAGTCTCGTTGTAAAATTAGTTAAAGCAAAATAGCTAAGTTGAATAATTACAGAAAGATAATATCCTTATTGAAAATTAATATTAAGTTCCATTTGCCCTAATAACCATTTAGGATAATTGAACTTTTTACTTTAAATTCAATTCAAACCCCATATGTTTATTGTCAATTTTGTCATCAATATAAATCGTTCCGCGTTTTATAAAACCAATATCTTGGCCTATTTTTTGAACAGGAATATTTTTGTAATGAGTATCATAACGGAAATTCCTTACTCCCTGCAAATACCCAACCGTAAGTAGATTGGAGAAGATATATTTTCCAAAGCCTTGGCCATTGCGGGAAGGAAGAACTGCTAATCGATGAATGATCGCATATGGCTCATTTGGCTTTAGCCATGATCCATTTTTAATCTCTTCATACGTTTGTTCCGGAGTTAGTTGTAAGGTAGCCGTCCCAACAATTTTTTGATTATCAATTAGCACCCAGTTATAGCCAGCTTTAATATCATTTTCCATCGTTTTCTGGAAAGGATGACCGTCTTGCCATTGTGGATTACCCTTTTCTTTTAATTGTGCTCGTGCCTGTTCAATAATTGTCATCACACTTTGAAGATCATCCAGCGTTGCTCGTCGTAAGTAAATTGCCATTATCTTTTCTCCTTAATCATCTCTCATTCCTAACAACAAAATTCTAATATATTAATGTATGGTCATTTTATCACGATTAATTATTAAACTGATGGTGCTTTAGCTAAGTTTAAGTGTTTTGTCACAGCGTTTTCATTTTAAGGAGGGAATCTCATATTTATCCATAATAAAAAGGTCTCCTTTAGAATTGGGAGACCCTTTTATTTAACTTTATATCATCGAATTTGTTCAAACTTAGTCGCTTTATGATCAATTCCTTGACCAGCATTAGCAATCTGATAAGTAAAATTACCAGACCGCATCTTTTTGCCTAATGCTAACATATGGTTATACTGCCACATTGAGACTTTCCCATCTTGCAGTTTTGAAAGTGTTAACCGATTCCCTTGCACCTTATAATTCCACTTACCATCTTTGGCATTGTCTTGGTAAGCTTGCTGGAAATCACTGGCACTATTACTTGCTTTGATCGCTGTATCTTTGTCGGGAGTAACAACAACTTGATCCCCACTTGTGGCAAAGGTCATATAAGCATTCTGATTGCCTGACACTGATGTATATTCATAAACGTGACCAGGAAGGCGTTTAGCCACTGTTCGACTAGCATAGAGATAAAAGCCGCCAATAACAACCATTACTGCTACTAAAACAGAAATAATAATTTTTGCATTTTTTTGCATTTTTATCCCCTATTACTCATCGTCAGAAGTGTCAGTGTCGTGATCACTTGTAGTAGCTTGACTGTTGCTATCTGCATCATCACTGCTGCTTTGACTGCTGTCATCGCTGCTTTCACTTTCGCTACTACTGCTGCTATCTTCATCATCCTTAGTGCTGCTACTATTGCTGCTATCGGCGTCATCATCAACACTAGCGTAGATATGGATCTTGTTGCCGTCTTTTTCAATGTAAACTGTCGTATCCTTCTTGGCTTTTGAACCTAGTGCACTTTTGATTTCACTAAGAATCGCATCATAGTCATCATTCTTTGCGTCCTTTAAAATAGCTGCTGAATCAACATTAAGTTCATCGGCGTCACTACCGCCATCACCTTCGTCAAAGGACAGCTTGTTATTATTATTAGCATCATTTAAGCCGCTCACAATGTCAGAAGCATCGATTGATGAAGACTGATGTTTTTTATGCTTAGGAGACTTAGTTGAGCTGGATTGGCTAGCGCTTTGTTCATTATCATTGTCGTTGTTGTTAAATGAATTTACCGCACCAGCCTTGTAAATTGTTGTCGAATGATCAGAATTGTCGGAATTATCATAGTTCTTAACAACTGATTGTGGTTGAACGGTAATATTTACTGTTGTTGGTCCATTATTGATTGTAATTTTTGTTTGGGCAACAACATTTGGATTTACATTAGGATCATATCCAGCAGGAACGCTCCCTTCACGGCTTAAAATAAGAACATCCCCAGCAAAAATTAAATTAGCATTTTGAATGTTATTATCATAGCAAAGTTTAGCCACAGAAATTCCAGTTGCGGCTGAGATCCCCGATAAAGTGTCACCCCATTGAATAATATAACGAGTGCCATTAAGGTTATTAGTATTAATGTGTTGCATTGCCATATTATTAGAAATTTGTTCGGGGGTATTAGCAATCCAATTAGTAATATCAGCCTGCTCTTCTGGTGATCCACTGGCATTATCAGCCTCCGCAATCGCTACCGAGCCAATCATTACTGACCCTGCTAAAACAACAGTCATCAAGGCAGCTGCTAGTTGCTGCTTACTTAACTTCATAAAATTATCCTCCCTAATAGTACTTAAACCTATTAATACAAAAATAATTTTACTGCTATTGGAATAATTCTTCAAATGCATATAATCATTTCTAATTGGCGCTTATTTTAATCAGATAAAGCGAACCAAAAACTGCGATTAAGGCATAGATTGCCCCAACGTATCCAATCTGGTTAATTTGAACAAAATTGATACTAATCGATGCCGTTAAAGAACCAATCGATACTCCCACATTAGTACAAATCGGGTTTAATGAAGAAGCCAGATTCATTGCTTCTGGATATTCCCGATCAGCAATGTTCAGAAACATTACTTGCAGAATTGAACCGGGCATTCCTAGAACAAAACAAATGACACACAATAAAAGGATCCCTAACCATGCTACATGGAACATTGCATTCATCAACAATAAACAAATAAGGACGGTACTACTAATAATAGTAAGTTTAGTGATTCCAAAACGGTTTGCAATTACTCCGGCACATATATTACCAAGAATAAACGTAATTCCAATAAGTCCTAATAACCATGTTAAGTTAGTCGTACTAAAGCCGAGGACAGTAGTAATAATCGGACGAACATAAGTATAGAATGTATATTCAGCAGACATTAAAGTTACCATTACGATAACCCCAAGAACTATTCGTCGATCCTTAAAAAGTTGAACTTGGTTACTCAATGACGCGTTCGCTTGACGGCTATTACGCGGTATTAGCCAATACAAGAAGCCACAAATAATTACAGTTAAAACCGAAATTAAGGCAAAACTATCCCGCCAAGAAAAAGCATTACTAATTGCCGTTCCAACGGGGACCCCTACAATTGTAGCAATACTAAAACCAGCGAAAGTTGAAGCGACCAGCATTGCCCGTTTTTCAATGGGTGCAATCATACTTACAAATACAAGAATCAGTGAAATAATCGTCCCCGCGACCGCAGCTGTTACAATCCGCGAAACAAATAGCCAGAACAGGTTAGGCGCAACTGCGGTTAAAGTGTTGCCGATTAAAAAGACTAACATCAACACCATTAAAACCTTGAAACGATCAAACTTCCCTGTCAAAGTGGTAATTAAAGGCGTGCAGACAGCATAAATAATTGCAAAACTAGTAACTAAAAAGCCAACCGTTGATAATGAGGCATGGTAACTTTTGGCAATATCAGAAATAACCCCCACAACCATAAATTCATTACATCCTAATAAAAATGCGGTTAAGACAAAGACAACGGATTGCAAGCGAAATTTAGACATATCCTGAACTCCTATCGTATAAATAAAAAATACTGGAAAAACACCGATAAAATCAGTATTTTTCCAGCAACCTACCTTCGAACGTGCCTTTTGAAAGATAAAAGGCATATCTACAAATTGTAGTATAGCAAAGGATTATTTGAGTTTCAATTCCTATTGAAAGACAGTATCTGTCAAATTTTCATAGATCGCCTAAAATATACATCTTTCTAGGATAAAGATGTCAATAAAAACTGAACTAACTGGTAATAATCGTCAAGAAATTGGGCATTAATCTCTTTTAGGCTCATAAATAGAGCAGGCAACTATTAGCTACACAAAGGTTTTTCCTAGTATAATGTGGATAATTAGATATATTATTCATAATAAAGGAATGATAATTAATGACAGTAGAAAGAATTAACCTTGATAAAATTAAAGAACAAACAGCAACAGGTTTAACAGAATTATTAGATCAAGCTCAGTTAGAAAAAGATGACCTCGTCGTGTTGGGCCTTTCAACTAGTGAAGTCCATGGCGGAATAATCGGAAAGAACTCTAACATTGAGATTGCCCGGGCGATTGTTTCGACAGTTGTTAACATCTTACGAAAACACCAACTCCATTTAGCAGTCCAAGGTTGCGAACACCTTAACCGAGCACTAGTTGTCGAACGAAGTGTAGCTAAGGAGCGCGGCTTTGATCAAGTTACTGTCTTCCCTTCGCTCCATGCAGGGGGTGCAGGACAAATTGCTGCTTTTGAAAACTTTAACGATCCGATTGAAGTTGAACACATTACTGCTGAAGCTGGGATGGACATCGGCGACACCTCAATTGGCATGCATGTTAAATTTGTCCAAGTCCCAGTTCGTACTTCTATAAAACAAATTGGACTGGCTCATACAACTTATCTCCGCAATCGGCCAAAATTGATTGGCGGTGCGCGTGCAAAATACGAATGGGATCCGTTTGATAATAATTAAGTTTAATTATGAGGCTGGGAGAAAACATTCGTTCTCTCCCAGCCTCAACTACTTTTATGAACAATAGTCAGATAACGCGGAACTAGCTTAGTCTCCCTTGTTGATATTTTTTAATCTCTTTTTATTTATATCAATTGCTCTAAAAAACTAGTCCCATATTCACCACGCGCCAAATTAAAGTTATCCAGCACAGTTGCACCAAAGTCAGCAAATGTCGGACGAGTACCCAACGGCCCGCTTTTTAGCATTGACGGAGAATAAACCAGTAATGGGACGTTTTCACGAGTATGGTCTGTGCCACGAAAACCAGGATCATTTCCATGGTCGGCAGTAATAATTAATAAATCATTGCTTTTAAGATTATGCAAAACTTTTCCTAGCCGCCGATCAAAATCCATTAACGCCTGTCCAAAACCTTGCGGATCACGACGATGTCCATACATCGTATCAAAGTCAACTAGATTGATAAAACAAAAACCAGTGAAGTTCTGTTTCATCACCTCATCAACATGATCCATTCCATCCATATTACTTTCATTATGATAAGTTTGGGTAAATCCATGTCCTGAAAAAATATCATTAGTTTTACCAATCGCAATCGTCGTATAGCCTGCTTGATGAAGCTGGTCGATAACTGTTGGCGTCGGCGGTTCTAAGGTGAAATCACAGCGATTAGCAGTTCGGATAAAATGATCTTTATCTGGGCCAATATAAGGGCGTGCAATCACCCGACCAACCTGATAATCAGGTCCATTCAACAGTGTTCGAGCAAAGCGACAAATTTTATAAAGTTCTTCGACAGGAATTACATCCTCATGTGCAGCAATTTGCATGACTGAATCGCCAGAAGTATAGATAATCAGTTCGCCAGTGTCCATTTGTCGTTCACCGTAATCATGAATTACAGCGGTACCAGAATATGGCTGATTGACAATTACTTTCCGTCCAGAAAATTCTGCAATCTGGTCGATAAGTGATTGAGGAAAGCCTTGCGGGAATGTCGACAACGGTTTAAAAACAGGTAGTCCCATCATCTCCCAATGGCCATCCATACTATCTTTACCAGCCGAAATTTCAATCATCTTGCCATAATAAGCTAAAGGATGAGGAGCGTTAGGAATCCCTGAAATTGCTTCTTTGCGTAAATTACTGAGCCCGAGTCGCCCAAGATTAGGTAATGACAAACTCCTCTTATAAGCCGCACCAACGTGACCTAACGTATCTGCCCCCGTGTCATTAAACTTATCCGCATCAATCGCTGCACCAGTTCCGACTGAATCTAACACAATCCCAAAGATACGTTGATATTTTTTGTAATTCCTCATTAATCTGTTGTGCCTCCTTCATTATCAGCTTCACCACTAGCCCATACTTTAGTTGCATAAATCGAATTAAACAATAAAGCAGCTTGCAAAGCGATTTGCGATAAGTCACCACCGAAAGTTCCAATGTGGATACCCATTTGGAACCGAATTGCCAAAATAATCCAGTAAATAATGTTTGCTGTATTGACCCAAATCCATAGTGACCAATTTTCCTGATATTTAAGAATATAAAGCAATTGCGCAATAAAGCTAACCACTAAATTAAATGAATCAAAATATGGAAGTTGTCCGTGAAAGAGGCTAATAACATACCAGCCGATGAAATAAGCAACTACCACACCCGCAAAAACCCAGCGCCGCGCTTGCGGACTAAAACGTTTAGTTGCATCATCGTGACCCCACATAAACCAGCCGATTGGTTGAGAAATTACGTAAAAAATGTCCATGACAAATGTTCCCCACGTGTGGCTTTGCCAAGCAATATAAGTCATCGCAACACACTGAATGAAACCAAAAATAAAAGTTACCTTTCGCCCTTTCATCCCATAAACAAGGGCAATTGTTCCAAAGACTCCAGAAAGCATGCCGATCCAACTATCCGGTGCAATCAAATAAACACCTACTTGGAGTAAGAGCAAAATTGTCACGTAAATTATCTCAAACTTCTTCCAATTACTAAAAAGCTGCGTAAAAAGCCAGCCATGATCATTAGTTGCATTTATCATATTAATTTTCCTCCAGACTTTGATCACTTAAGATATCGAATGCAAGTTTGAGTGAAGCCATTTCCCCTTGAATCATGAGGTCATCCCCACTAACTAGATCATTAACCCCTGTTGCGAGATCTCCTTCGTATAGGACAACATTATTAAGAATCGATAAAGTTTCCATTCCACGTTGACGACCAATAGTTAACAAGGTACTTGATTCCATATCGGCGCCAACGATCCCCTTACCAGACCAAAACGCTTCTTGTTCTGCATTATCATCCATGTAAAAGCCATCATGTGAACGGATGATCCCATAAACTGCTTTAGGAGCATATTTATGTGCTAAGGCCATTAATTTAAATGAAGGGACAGCAGGATAATTTCCCGGGACATACTTCTTAGTTAATCCATCATCGCGGACTACTCCTTCGCTAATAATTAATTCGCCTAAGCCAATTCCTTTTTGCATTGCACCAGCAGACCCCACACGGATCAGTTTTTTAACATTAACGTTATGAAGTTCTTCAACTCCGATTCCCGCAGACGGGGCCCCGATCCCAGTTGACATTACTAAAATTCGTTTATTTCGGTAAGTACCAATTATCGACTTATATTCCCGGTTAAATGCCCATCCTTGAACATTTTCCAAAAACTCAGTTGCTTTATCTACTCGTGCAGGATCACCAACAATTACCGCGCTATCGGTATTAATTTCTGTGGTTAATTGTGTATGTGGTTGTTGTTCTTCCATCATAATTAATCCTCCGTTTCCACAATCTGTTGTAAAGTTTGCAAGTCGGTGATTTTAATAATTGAGCGATTAATTTGAATTACATTAATGTCAGCTAACTTTTTTAAAACACGATTTATATTCCGGTATGAGGTATCAACTTCATAAGTGATTTTTTCTCGAGTAATTGGAATATGTTCATGAGCACAGTAAAGTAGAAATAATCCAATTTGCTGTAATGCAGAGTGCATACTATAACGCTCCATCCTTTTTGTAAGATGATAAATCTGCTCAGAAAGATTATGAATCAGCCTATCAGCAAACCAATGATCCTTTTGTGTCCACTCAACGAAATCACTATTCCGAATACTTAGAACCGTAATTGGTGAAATATTGATAATTGATGCACTGTAAGGACGATTGATAATTGCTTCTTGTTCACCCAGAAACATCCCAGAATCATAAACGTCCAAAACTACCTGTTTCCCACTAGGCGAATTCAAAAAAACTTTTACCCGCCCCTTAACAAGCAAATAGGTGTTTTGATATCTCTCTCCTTGATGCAGAACAAACTGCTTTGTATCAAACTTTTTCACGTCCATTTGTTCAATAATGTTTAGTGGTGCTGTTTTTACTAGCTGGCGAACCCGCTCGTTTGAATTAATTGCTTTGTATACTTCATTAATATTCAAGAGTATCACCCTCACTCTTTATCACTATTATATTGGTTAGCGCTTACAATTTTCTATGTCACTTGTCTCTTAATATACATGAAAATTGGGATTTTGCTATCTCAAAGTGTAATTTCGAGGACATTTGTCTTGGAAATAAAAAAGCAAACCATAAGGGAGCGAGACAGAAGGCACTTGTGACTTCGTTTTTCGACGCGAAGCTAGCCTCTGGGAGCCCCCGCAAGCAACAATAGGCCTCTAACGTTCGGTTTTGCCGGACGTTAGAGGCCATTGTTGTACTGCGTATTTGCTTTTTTTATGAAAGTAACTTATGTCACAGTCCCCTATGGTTTGGGATTTAAATTATTACTTTATTCAGTTAATGCGTCTTAATTACCTTGGCTGGCATACCGGCAACTAATCTGATAAAACTAATACTCATTAAGTCAATTTCATTTTATATAAGCTTTACTCAAGCCCATAAAAATAAATTGAGTCAGGATCTTGCGTTGCCCGAATAAATTGCAAGATATACTGAACATGTCCATATGATCCTGACCGTACAAGGTGACGTGCAATTGCTCTCCTACGATATTGGGACACATAAATTAGGTCCGGCAATCCTGTCATAAGAACAAAAATAGGAAAACCATGTCGTTTTAATTCATTAAATATTTGCGCAAAACTACGAATAGGTTGACTATTATCTACTTCATCAATTACTACCAATACATAATGGCTATTTTTTTGAACATTCTCCATCATTTTTTAGCAACTTCAGCAGTTTTATTCCCATCTGAAATTAAAACTTAAAGCTTTGAAATTAATAAATTTTAGTCCTAATTCCTCTACTAGCTGTTGTAATTTTGTTTTTTAGAACTTTTTGTTAATGCTAGAGTACAAAATAAAACGTCCCTCAATGATTAATTTCATTAAAGGACGAAATAAATTATTATTTCTGATAAACGAGAAAAGATTGATGTTTGTAAAACATTATTAATTATTAGTTATCCCGATTGGAGAATATTGATTAGTTGCGAACTCACTTGGCGTTCTCTTCATTAAATTACTTCATGCTCCAGAATCAACTTTGTTCTTGGATTTTCCCCTACACTTCGACACTAAAGTATCAACAACGCTTTACATGATCGGATACTCAATTACTGCTCAAGTTTGTTCAATCATTTAACTTTTCGATTACCTAGTTCCCAAAAAGCGAGAGCCGAGGCAGCCGCCACATTTAAGGAATCAACGCCCGGCGCCATCGGGATCTTAATTGTAAAATCACTCTGCGTAATTGTCTGTTCTCTTAATCCCGGGCCTTCTGAACCAAGGATAATTGCTAATCTATCTACTTCAGCTAACTGAGGATCATCAATATCAACCGTATTATGACGGAGCGCCATCGCTGCTGTTTTATACCCTGCCTGATGAAGAAGGTCAATTCCCTTTGATCGCCAAACTTTAGCATCAACATAGGTCCATGGTACTTGGAAAACCGTTCCCATAGCTACCCGCGAGGCCCGGCGATAAAGGGGATCAGCTGAATCACTCGTTACAATTACCCCATCGATTCCGAGCGCCGCGGCTGAGCGAAAAATCGCCCCAATGTTAGTGGGATTCACAACACTTTCCAGAATTGCGATGCGTGGATGGTCACTGGGCATAGTAGCCAAAAAGCTGTCTAGACTTGGCCGTTCGACGCGGTGCATCGCCGCTAATGCTCCGCGTAAAAGATTATAACCACCACCAGCCAATTGCCGAAGTAAATTACTATTGACTACGTAGATTGGCGTTTGTTCTAATCCCCTAGTTTGGTTAATTGCCATTTCATGATCCAAATCAGCCAAGTCACGCTCTAGTTCCTTTTCTTCTATTAAAAGAGACGCTGGCCGATAGCCTGCTCGCAAAGCCCGTTCAATCACTTTGGGACTTTCCGCAATAAATAAACCCGGATTAGGTTCAAGAGCATGAAAAAGTTGTGCTTCATTAAGTCGCATATAAGGATCTAAGTCTGATCCTGTGAGATCTGTAAGAAGAATTAAATTATGCATATTGAATTTACCTTATCTTAAAAACTGAATTAGTTTAGTATACTCTTATTTTCGCTCTTTTTCACGACGGCTATTTTATAACGAGCTTCGGTTGCCGATGAGTAACAAAATCACGTTGAATCAAAAGAGAAACAATCATTGCTAAGGCATCAATAATTAGGGTGATATAGTAATTATGGAGAACTTGAGCAGCAACCAGCATTACAACAAAAAAACCTTTAGTAGCAAAAAACACCCAGCTTTTACACTGGATGCTTCCCATTGGCAAATATGTTATTTTTGATGAGTGGGCTTAGTTTTAAAACTATCAACATGCTGCTATATCGCAGTTCCAACTCTAAGTGACATTGTCATTTTATTCCCCATCACTTGTTGAAGCCATCAGATAATCGCTTGTGTCACAAGGAATTTGGCAACTTAAATATCAACGTGGTAGAAAAACGGTAGACAACTACACCTTGACGAACTGATTCCCAGTGAAGTTGACCAGTGAATGATCAGGGTGATCAATATGCCCCATGGCACCATTCATTTGGTCGGCTACCGTCCGATTACGTCCTCGCCATAGTTCAGAATAATACTGCAAGTAGGTGTTGGTTTAGCGTGCCCAAGTCGTTGTGATACCGCCAAGATGTCTACATTATATTTATTAATAAGTAAGCAAACATGCGAAGTTCTTAATTCTCGTGCTTGAATATGGTGTACCCCTGCTAGCTTTGCGTATCGGTTAATTGTGTTATTAACACTTGAACGGTGTAGAGGACGATCAGTTGCACTTAAAACATAATGATCATTACCATTTTGTGGTAGGTTATCGTATTGTTCCTGCTTCCACCACTTAAGCAATTTTACCAAATCGTTCGGTATATCGATTGTGCGCATACTACTCATGGTTTTAGTATAATTCTTGCGTTTCTTATCTGGGTCGATACTGTTAGTTAGCGTGTGATTTACCCTAATATACCCATCATGCAGATTAATATCAGACCACCAGAGCGCTAACCCTTCGGAGACCCGTAAACCAGTAAAATAGTACAGGTTAAGCATTACATAAGCTAGAGCACCCTCAATATCCCCCAAATAACACTTAGACACTACCTCCTTGAACTCTTCAAGGGTCCAATAATTGATAATATGAGGTCCCTTTGCAATAGCTCGAGTAGCTTTCTTTACCCGTGAGGGATTTCTTAACAAATAATCTAAATCAACGGCAGTATCTAATACTTGTCGGAATATACCATATACAATGGATGCAAAAGATTGAGAGTAACCAGCTTCTGATGAAAGTAACCATGATCTAAAATCAAAGCAATCTTTAGGGGTAATGTCTTTTAAAGATTTAGCACCTAGTCTTTCTTTAATAAGCTTAAAAATTGACTTACGTGAGCTCCAAGTACTGTTCTCAACTTCACGACGATAATTAGGTATATAGACATTGCTCATGAAATTTTCCAAACTTATTTGCGATGAATGAACACTAGTCCCATCGCCAATTTCGCCCAGAACTCGTTGAACTTCTAAATGCGCCGCCCTTGCTGTTTTAAAACGATTACCCAAACGATCACGGCGTGCTTTCTTAATTATCTTTTTCCCAGTTAACGGGTCTTTTCCAAGATAGATAGAATAATAGTAGTAACCTTTATGGCCGTCTTTTGCTGGTTGATAGTAAACCGATTGATACTTAGTTCTTGCCATCCTTATCACCCTTATTAAGCGGGACACCCAGAATGACATCCTCAATTATAGCACGAGGAGCAACTTCGAGACGAGGATTCGCCCAGAAAGTCTTGCCACGTTTAACCATTATTTGTCTTGCTTCCCGCAGAATCGTCTTGGCCTGGTTCGTTTTAAAGCCTAGATCCTCAAGTTCTTGCTTAGTCACTGTTGACCTTGTCATCATCGTTTCCCCCTTTCTTGTTATAAAATTCATTTTTGTTAACAATTTTCTTCCCATCTTTAGTGCTGAAAGATCGTTCGTAAGTAGCTCGTCTATCTTTATCACTTAAATCATATTGATTTAACAACCGTTGCTTAATGTCTGTTTTCATTACTGGATCCTTTATCCCCTTGGATCTTCGATAAATTCTAATGCCCTTGGGATACATATATAAGCGGGCACCCTTTGCATTAACCTTTTGATTACCACTATTAACTTTCAGATCTGATAGATAAGCCATCACATATGAAGCCACATTGTCTGAATTAAATAAGCGTTTTGTCTTAGTAAATCCTTTGCACCACAATTTCTGTACAATATTGTTGGGAATATATAATTCCTCACCATCAAGGGTTTTAAGTAACAAGTGCAAGTGCCAACGTCCGCTCAGTTGAGGCTCAATCACAGCAATATATTCTAAACGACCTTTTACCTTACGCAGTTTGCTAATAAAGTTTTTAAAGTCCTGATACACCACTTTTGTGTCGTTCAAATTATGGGCATTAATATCTACTCCATAAGTCAAAGTAATCCATAACTGATCGTTTCCGCCATCAAAATTATTAGCTATTAATCTCCTCAAAGAATGCATAGTCCTTTTTACTGAAGATAGATTACCGACACGACTATTAGCATTTGTATTCATCTGTTTTATTTCGCCAGTGGTCAAATCTACATATCGATGATCCGAAATCACTAGAATGGATTGTTGATGATTATTGATATTACTAGTTGAAAGTTCAACAGTGTCACCGTACAAATAAGCTTTAACCACTGCGTTCTTGTCAATCTCACTATCAGCTTTCATAATTTCACCGCTGTTGTGTCACGATAATCAAGTTAAAGGGCAGTTGCACAAGCAACTACCCTCGCGACGACAGTCTAACGACCTGCTCGTCGCTAACCAATACTCATGTATTTGTTCTCGTAAGGTAACGATCAGTATCCTGATTAGTTAGAGATAACTTCAAAATCTGCCATATCTTTTCCGGCTCAATTTTTGGCGCCCTAAATGGCATTAAAAGCTCATCATTACTACCGTTAATCCATGCTAGCCCCTCACCTTTAGTTAAATGATATTCTGGAATATCAGTATCGTTACCAAATCCAAGGCGTAATTGAGTTGAGGTCATTGAACCCATCCCTAACTTAACGCTGACCTGTTCAGTAATAATCGTACTAAGACCTGCATTCCCAACTGATGGTTGCTGAGTAATAATTATGGCGACAAATCCTAATCCAGCACCAGTTAGAAATAGTTCCCTAATTAGTGCATCCCACTTATACCGATCATTCTTATCTTTTTTAGACAATCCTTCATTAAAAACTGCGTTAGTAGTTGCGTATTCCTCCAGTATTAAACAAAATAAAGGCATATGTAACGTACTTGCCGTTGCTCCGAAGCTGGTCTTATCAGCAATAAAATTGGCCCTTTTTCTTTTCAGAGCTACAAACTGATTAAGAAGCTTTAAAGCTTCAGTCTTGTTAGTCGCTACCCGATCAGGTGGTAATAGCCTACCTAACCTGGCCATTTCAGCATTTTTTAAATCGATTATAAACAGCTGAGTTGGACAGCTAGCTAATCCGTGCAATCCATTGATATTATCGAGAGGTAAGGACGCTAGCATGTTTATTAAGTGTATGGTTAAGAAACTCTTACCTGATTGAGTAGGCCCGAAGACTAAAGTGAAAGGTTGATCCATCGCATCATATCCGATAGTTCGAGATATGGGTACGTAATATTGACTCAATTTCATACTTAACATCCCCTTAATCAGTAGCGCAATTGATCACGTTTCAAATCATCGCCGAGTATGTAAAAAATCCAGCCATCTTTTACGTACTTGTTTTTGATGTAAACTCGAAACCCCTGGTTGTTAAGCCACGCCTGCAAACTTTGAGTAGTATTATCTGATTTTAATTTATTGACAATACCACCAATAACTTGGATTTTAATTAGGTGATTAGTACCATTAACCATCGGCAAATGATACTTGGTCGAATCTGACATATCCAGTGCGAAAATTCCTTCGCCGATAAGCCACTGGTCAAAACTGCTTGAATGTAGCAGTTCTGTCAAACTTGGCTGATTAATTAGCTTATACTTGATTACAAAACGAATAACTGGCATGAGTAAGGCTATTGATATTAAGAAAAACAACCAACCGATAATACGTAAAAAGCCACCAAAGATCGGCGTATAAGCTGTACTAGCGCAAATATATGTGACTAATAAAGATAAGCCACTCAGAATGAGACAAACGTTTTTGGTGTCCCATCGTCCATTTGCTTGCGGTGCATTAATGGTTCGACCGTTAACGTTTTTATTTTTTAGCAACATCATTCACCGCCTTCAATATCCTCGACGTCATCCGCTCGAACTGATAATTGATTTTGATATTCGCCGTAAATTGTTGCTTCTGGATTAATCAGACGTACTAAGTGTGGTGTAATAATCTGTTGCGGTTCTCGTCCAGCAATTTTGACGGACAAAGTTTGTCCTACATTTGTAATAGTAGGATCACCATAATCAGAGTGGTCTTGCCAGACAACGACGTTGAGTTTTGTCCCAAGCTTTTTGCCAGAGTCAAAGTCTAACCATGGCTCTTCTGACATAGCCATCAAAATCTTGGGTCCAAAAAAACCTTGGTTGTCAAATTGTTTAAATGCAGATAATTTCTTAAACGACATACTATTCTCCTTTTTTGTGCCGAGCTTCGAAATCCCTTCACAAACAGCAAGCGCTCTTCCAACCTGATGTGTGTGATAATTAATATTTTGAAAATAAAAAAAGAGGATTAAATTACCATTAAGTAAATTAATCCTCTATATATTTAATTGATCAGGAAAAGTACACACTAATCCCGTTCGTTATTTTTAAACACGAATTAATCAGTTAAGCATTCTATACCGCTTAACCTGTCCATTTTTACCAAAATAGCTCCCTAAACCCTTCGCTGAGGCGGAACATTGACCTTAGCATATGAAAAGTCAGGTAGAATGCCTAATTCTATCAAATAAAAACGTAAGCCTATCCGACATTCAGAGATACATCAGCTTATATAATCATTTTACACAACAATCTAAATTAATCAATAGTTAAATCAGGTAATTTATTGACTAAATCAACTGTCTGAATTGAAACATTAATTATCCGCAGAAGCAAATTGAAAATATACTTCTGATCATCGCTATAGTCGTTAGGATCATCTGTAATACCAGATTTCTTATCCGTTTTAACTTGGTACTGATCCATGATCCATTCGATTGCTGATTTATCATCAATAATATAGCTGTAAGCCTTCAGCGGAATATTACTGATCGTAATCGTATCATTAAAGATGATTGTAGAATAATCTTTTTCACGCTTACCAGTATCAGAATTGAGTTTTTTAGCGAACTTCATTTTCTTTACTCGATAATTGGGTTCACCTTTGACAGTGATATTTACATCATCATAAGGTTCTACCTTTTCGTAATTTAAATGAAGATCAATTAATTTCTTACCGATTTCAACATATTTATCTTTATCTTTTACAACAGGTATTCTTGCCAGGTCTTTTTTCAGATCATTGGCATATTTATCTCGATATTCTTTTGAATTGAGCAAACCGTAAATATATGCAAACGTATCATCTTTAGTTAAACCTATTTTTTTAGAAAAGTAAGTGGTGATGTTGTCTTTATTTTGTTTGATAAGTTCATTCGAACTTTCAGTATTGTTGTACATCATGAATCCTTGAGTTGCAGTTAAACAGTTAAGGTTAGGTATTAATCCAGAAACAAGAGAAGAGAACCTACTAGATCCTCTACCGGAAGTAAGAATGACTATATTGTGATTACCCCATTGCTTAATATATTTTCCGGGACGTTCTGTTAATTTTCGATCAAAATATAGCCATTTTTTTGCGAACGGTCTATATAAGCTTAGAACAATATGATTAGGATTAAAAGTTATTTTCTCACCCTTACGATATGTTCTTCGTAATCCGGCAGACCATTTAACATTGTCCACATTTTTATCATCCTTTTTTTCATCTAAGGACTGATTATAATTGGCAATCATCCTTTCCATATTAGTATATAAGTTATGTTTAGAAAATGAAACTGCCCAACCATCACGATTGGTGTTAATGCCTGGAGCATTTTCATAAAAGGGAGACTTGGCTTCTCCAGAAATACTTGGGAATTTTTGATAATTTGGGTCTCTTGGGTTTATCCAGTCACTATTAATATCTGGCAATAGTTTTTTCCAAGGAATGTTGGTGATGCTGCCAAACGATTGAATAAGCTCTAATTTCTCTTTTCTAGAAAGATAGTTACCTATGTCATGATAGAACAACTCATGGTTATCGGAATTATCTTTAGCATGTAGCTCATGCATGTATTTGCGTAAAATGTCTTGATAAGTGATTTTTCCAGCATCCATCTCTTGCTTGAAATACTGAAGAGTTCGGGTGATGAACGTACCTGTACCGGTAAACGGATCTAAAACATGGACATTTTGGTCTGAAAGACGTTTACCAAAGTATTTCTGCAAAGCGTCATCCACCGAATGAATAATAAAGTCCACAACCTCAACAGGGGTAAAGACGATACCCATGGCATCAGTAGTCTTTTCAAACCCCTTTCTAAAGAAGTTTTCATACAGAGTCTTAATTATGCGTTGCTTAGCAGCTGCATTATCAATTCCTTGTGCACGTGCCTTTACGGAATCATAAAACGGCTTTAATGATTGCTGACCATTATCAAAACCATACTTCTCAAATACCGCAACCACGCTATTAATTGCTTGAGAAACAGGATTATCCTTTACAAAACTGTAACCGGCAAATAGGGCTTCAAATACTGGCTGAGTAATCAAATGCTGTGCTAACATCTGCACGGCCTGGTCTCGGTCGATACCGTCATTAATGTTATAGTGCAGGCTCTTTAGAAAGCTATCAAAGGCCTGCTTAGCTTCCACATTTGAATCGATCAAGTCATTAATTCGTTGAATGTGCTTATGGGCAATATTGGCAACATCTGATGACCAATCTTCAAGATAACGACGATCACCAACCTTTTGAACTACACGTCCGTAAAAGGCTTGTTCAATTTCACCCCATTTCAGAGCTAAGCTAGTTTGGTATGTAGCAGGTTCTTCTTGAACCGACTCGGCTTCTTTTCCTCGCTCTTCAGTAACCGGCTTGCTTGGACTAGTATCCGTACCGATAAAGTTAATCTTCCCAGATTTTTTCTTATTTAATTGCAGCTTATTAATCTCAGCTTCAAAGCGCTCATCTGTAGAACGTAAAGCGTTCAAAACCTGCCAAACTTCACGATAACGCTTGTTGTTATCTAACACATCTTCAGGTTTAGCTCCTGCGTCAATTACCACTGGCAGAATAATATATCCATAATCTTTACCTTCATAACGACGCATAATCCGCCCAACAGCCTGCACAATGTCAACTTGGGACTTTTTTGGGCTAAAGAATATTACTGCATCCAGGCTTGGTACATCAATACCTTCGGTTAAGAAGCGAACATTGGACAAAACACGTGCGTGATTATCCTCCATGTCGTTAGCCAGCCAGTCCAACGCATTCTTCTTCTGAAGTGCGTTCAATGATCCGTCAACATGTTTGACATCAACGGTAAAGCTGTCATCCGCTTCTTTGCCTAAATAGTCATTAACTACATTATTAAATTCCTTGGCAATCTCTTTAGAGTGGGCAATAGTGTCTGTAAAGGCAATGGCTCGTTTCATAGGAGCACCCTTAATCTCGCCGTTTAAGCCGTTTCGCTTAACCATTGCATTCCAAACACCAATGATCTTACCAGGGTCATCCGTCTTTAACTCATTGTCTGAAGCCAAGGTTTCCTGCATAGCTTTATTAACGTACTGCTCACTGACCGCCAAAACTGAGACTTTGTAATCCGTTAAGTAGCCACGATTAACGGCATCGCCAAAGCCCAGATGGAAGATCACATCACCATACGTTTTTTCGTCATCCATAGAGGATATAACAACACTCTGTTCCTTAGCCTTCTTCTTTGCATCAACCCCATAAACCTTAGGAGTAGCTGTTTGATACAATCGCAGTTTACTACTTACATTCTTGTTTGAATGAACCTTAGTAAAAACGCTAGGGTCGCCCATTTCATTAGCACCAGTTGTTCGATGAGCTTCATCCGCAACAATCAAGTCAAATTCAGGGAGTCCAATTTCCTGTGCTTTATGAATGACATCAATAGATTGGTAGGTACTAAAGATAACATTCATTTGTTTCCCAGTATTTGATTTTATTTTTTGATAGTTATCCATCAATTGATTGACATTAGTAGTGGCTGGAAAACCAATATCCTTAGCACTTAAATCATCATCCCCATGTTTCTTCTTGGTAGCTTTAGCATCCGAGACCACCGAAAATGAGTTCATGTAAATCTGTTCATCATGGTCATCATTCCAGTTAAACAGTGTTTGAGACAAAAGCTGAATACTTGGTACCAGGTACAAAACGTTGAAATTACTTTTATCCTGGTCTTTCATCAAAGCTTCAGCAATTTTAAGACTAGTAAAGGTTTTACCCGTTCCTGGCGCCATAATTAGTTTGCCACGATCGTGTTGTTTAAAGTAGCTCAGCGATTTATCAATAGCTTCTTGTTGATAATCACGTAACTCCTTAGGCTTCTGTCGTAAGTGATCGTTAGGTTGATCAAAGTCAAAAAGCTGCCAATTGATACTAGCATGCTCTAACTGTGATAAACCTATCCTCGTCATAGGTTTAGATAATTTCTCTAAAGCCTGTTCCGCATTCCTATTCCACTGGTCAGTTGTGCTAACTAAAATACCAGCTTCATAGTAATTCTTACTAAATTCAGCAATGAATGAATTAATGGTATCTTTGCCAACTTTGCCGGTATAAAACTTAGCCTGGACTGCGGTAAGCCCACCCGTAATTCGATCCTGAGCAACAATATCAACACCAGTATCCTTCTTGGGAATACCTAGTTCATCCGGTACTTCATTTAACATCCAAACATGACTGAATTTATTGTGATAAGTCGGCTCGTTCTTCAAATAAGCCACTACAATTTCTTCAAATGCAGTTCCCCGATCACGAGTTCCTTTGATATGATCGTTTACCTGTTTTATTAGTTCATTAAATGTCGCCATTATATACTCCTAACCTACTCAACAACTTTAATAATAATTATCTTACATTAGCGCAGTTCAATTCAATAATCTTGGTAGAAAATAAATAGGGACTAAAAGTATATAAATACCTCTAATCCCTTATATATTACCCAATTCCTACTACACAAAACGGTAGAAAAACGGTAGACAACTTGTCTAAAATCCGTCTTTTTTGCTAATTTATGGTTTCTCCAAATGCCGTCAAATTAGGCTTCCCGCTTCATGTTGTCCTATGCTTTTATTCGTATTCAATCGTCGAAGGTGGCTTACTCGTGACATCATAAAGAATGCGGTTAACGTGGTCAACTTCATTTACGATCCGGACTGAGATCTTTTGAAGGACATCCCATGGAATCTTAGCGAAATCGGCTGTCATTCCATCAATTGAAGTAACGGCCCGAATAGCAACTGCATAGTCATATGTCCGGCCATCACCCATAACACCAACTGAACGAATACCTGGTAAAACAGTAAAGTATTGCCAGATTTCTTCATCAAGACCTGCTTTCTTGATTTCTTCACGAAGGATTGCATCACTTTCACGAACAATCTCAAGCTTTTCAGGAGTAATTTCGCCAATAACCCGAATTCCAAGACCTGGGCCTGGGAATGGTTGACGCCATACCAATTCATGTGGGATCCCGAGTTTTTCACCCAATTCACGAGTTTCATCTTTAAAGAGCTTGCGTAATGGTTCAATTAACTTGAAACCAAGCTTCTTTGGCAAACCACCAACATTATGGTGAGACTTAATTGTCTGTGCAGTGTCGGTTCCAGATTCAATTACGTCAGTATAAAGCGTACCTTGAGCTAAGAAATCAGCGTCTTTAATCTTCTTGGCCTCTTCGTTAAAGACTTCGATAAATTCCTTACCGATAATCTTCCGCTTTTGTTCTGGATCGGTAACCCCTTCAAGCTTGCCTAAGAAGCGATCTGCAGCGTCAACTTTAATGATGTTAACACCAAGGTCGCGACTCAACGCATCCATTACTTGGTCAGCTTCGTTTTTCCGTAACAATCCGTGGTCAACAAAGATACAAGTAAGTTGGTCACCAATTGCCTTATGAATCAAAACGGCGGTAACACTAGAGTCAACACCACCAGAAAGACCCAAGATAACCTTCTTGTCACCGACTTCTTTGCGGATTTCATCAATCTGCATATCGATAAAGTCATCCATCGTCCAGTTTGCTTTAGCGCCACAAACATCAAAAGCGAAGCGACGTAAAATATCTAACCCATATTCGGAATTACGAACTTCTGGGTGGAATTGAACGCCATAGAATTTACGGTCATTATCAGCAATTGATGCGATCGGACAGTTCTTACTAGTAGCAGTAACTTCAAAGCCAGCTGGGGCTTGAGTTACTAAGTCACCATGACTCATCCATACATATTGCTTCTTTGGCAAACCTTTGAATAATACAGCCTCGTCATCAAGTACTTCAATATCTGCTCGTCCATATTCGGAGTTGTCAGCTTTTTCAACTTTTCCGCCAAGGTCGTATGACATTAATTGCATTCCATAACAAATACCTAAGATCGGGATACCAAGCTTAAAGATTTCTGGATCGACCTTGAATGCATTTGGATCATAAACACTGTTAGGGCCACCAGAGAAAATGATCCCCTTAGGATTAATCTCTTTGATCTCGTCCGCAGTTAACTTGTGAGAAAGCAATTCGGAATAAATACCGAAATCACGAAGCCGACGAGTAATCAATTGATTGTATTGACTACCAAAATCCAAGACAATGATCTTATCAAACGCATCTAAATTGATGTTTGCCACAATGACACTTCCTTTGTTCAAATTTTTATTCTTAAAGGCTAGTTTACAGGCTGAACATGGCATGGTCAATGATTATTTAATTTTCCATAACAAAAAAGACGGGAGCCAAATTTTCTCACGTCTTTTTCGTTAGATGGAATTTTATTGAGGATATTTAATTAGTGTTCTAAATCAATATTTAATAGCCGTAATTCTTCATCAACCGCTTGTGCTTCAAGTGTTTTAGTATCTTTATCAGTTTTTATCATTTCGACAGCCTCCTCATCTCATTTAATCTGTATCCTTCTTAAGTGGTCTGGCAGTAATTGTCAATAAAAATGAGGCATAAATATCATGCGCAACCGTTTCGAACATTGATACATTAGGATTAAAAAGATTTATTTTTTTACTTTTACTAAGGAATTTAACTAGATTTTCTAATGCAGGATTTGTAATCTATTCCAAATTCAGTTAGTTTGAATGCGCTTTCTGCATTTGATAAAATTTAGTTAGTTATTTTTTACTTGAGGTGCAATATGTTTATTCGGACAAAATATCTTAACCAACTAATAAACAACATGGACCAGCCAATAATTAAGATTCTTGTAGGAGTTCGGCGGTGTGGTAAAACAACTATCCTTGACCAGTTCCGGGCAACTCTCCGGCGCCAAGAAATTTCCTCAAGTCAAATCCAAGTGATTAACTTTGAATATCTCCTAGAAAATGAATTATGCAATCCAGAATATCTCCTACAATTTATCCTTGATCGGCTTAGTAAACATCAGATGAATTATATCTTCCTCGATGAGGTCGAAGTGGTTCCCCAGTTTGCCCGCGTTGTAAATGCCCTAAATTCACTCTCCAATACTGATATCTATATTACAAGTTCCAACAAAACTATTCTGGAGAAAGAAAATCTTCAGCAAATGGTCCCTCATACTATCATCCCCGTTTTTCCTTGCAGCTTCCGTGAATACATAAAAAGGAACCAACAAGAAGCTGATTCCCAAACGTTATATCAATATTTAAATGAGGGCGGTTTCCCCTATACTCACGAAATCCACGGTCCGATCAACCTCCGCAATTATGTGAATGGGATCATTAATACGATTATCATTACCGATTTCACCCAACAAGCGACCCTTTGTAATCCAGGCCTAACTAAGCAACTTGCTCATCACTTAGCTCATCATGCTGGGACCACGCAAAATATCTCCCAGATTGTTGACAGTCTTAAACGTCACCACATCACTACTTCCAATAAGACAGTTGATTTCTATTTACAGTTCTTACAAACGTCCTTTATCTTTTACCCATGCAAAGAATATGATCTTTCTCGTCACCACGTTAAAAGTACCAACATTCGTTATTATCCGGTAGATCCTAGTATTCGGCAAGCTCTCACACTGAAAAAGAATGTCCTTTCGCAACGAATCCTTGAAAATATTGTCTTTATTGATCTATTAAGTCAAGGATACCAGGTATATAGTGGACGAATTAAAGATAATGAGATTACTTTTGTAGCGGTAAAAAACGATATCTTTACCTGTATTCAAATTGCCTATTCTCTTGCCGATGATGGCGCTTATCGTCGGGCAACCAGTGGCTTACGGCAACTTTCCTCAAAATATAAAAAGTTTCTGATTACAGTAAAGCCAGCGCTCAATTACGCTGGCTTAGATCCTGATATTGAAATTATTGACTTATATAGCTGGCTAACCAATTACCCCCGTCGCAAGTAAAGCTTATCCACGAGGTGCCCCGTAGTTTTATGCAAAATTACGTCGGCGCGACTTTTCGTTGGCAGAATAAACTCCCGTAAATTAGGAAGATCAACACGTTGCCAAACATCTTTAGCCATCTTGAAAGCTTCTTGGCGGTCACCTTTTGAATAAGGATAGTAATAATTTGATGGATCAGTAAAAGCAGTCTCTAACAACATCCCAAACCGTTGAAGATACCAATGCTCAATCAAGTCTGGATCTGCGTCAACGTACAATGACCAATCGAAGTAATCACTAACATACAATTGTTGGTTACTTGGCAATTGCAACGTGTTGATCCCTTCTACAATCAATATGTCTGGGCGATCAATTACCAAGGGTTTATCCAGTTGAACATCATAAACCTGGTGCGAGTACGTAGGTGCCTTAACAACTGGTTCCCCTGCTTTGGCATCATTAAGAAACTTAAGAAGTTTTTCCATGTCATAGGATTCCGGGAAGCCTTTCCGATCCATGATTCCTCGCCGTTTTAATTCTGCATTAGGATATAAGAACCCATCCGTTGTCATTAATTCTACCCGTTTATCAGGCAACATCTTATTTAGTAAAATACTAATCAACCGAGCAATGGTGCTCTTCCCAACCGCAACTGAACCCGCAATTCCAATAATATATGGAATGCGAATCGTGGAACGTTGTAAAAAGTTTGCCTTTTGCATCTGCCATTCTAAAAAATTCTGGTAGCGCAGTTGAATTAATTTTATTAGCGGCAAATATACATCCTGTACATCCTCAATTGAAATTCGATCATTCAACGATTTAATTTCATCCAAGTTCCCTTGAGTTAATCGTACTGAATCTGTCGGGAAAAAGCCATGCCATGTTTGTCGATCAAATTGTTCGTAGTTCATCCATTCATCCATTACGCAAAATCCTTTGTTTCATCCGTCAATGAAAACGGTTACTCACGTTTAATAGTAACATATTATACACATAATTAAAGCACAGTCTGGTTTGTGAACACCTAAACATTTTACCAGATAATTAGTGTAACGCAACTATTCGATATAAGAAATGGAGACTAGTATTTCTACTGGCCTCCATTTTTATCTTACTATGGTTTAGGGAAGTTTAATTTCGGATAATTCTTTAACTCGGGTGCATCGGTTGTGTAATCATCGAAGGTACTCTGGTTATTATTTTCCGACTTCAAACTTGTCTTTTGTTTCTTTTGCTGTTTCTGTAAATTCTTCAAGCTCTTCTTAAGGTTATAAGTATATTGTTTTTTATCAACTTTCTTAAATCCTGGGAGTTTGTAGAACCGAAGCAAGTCACCGTTCACAACTTTATCTGATAATCCAAGATCAGTTGTAACATATTTTTGAATCTTGCCAATTTCTTTACGTTGCGTCGCTGTTTGGTGAGTAATTTGCTTACCATTCTTAGTGTAATAGTAGTCGCCATTATACTTAGTGTATTTTGGCGTTACCCAATCACCATTTCTAAACGGTACAATTTGCTTATTCTCAGGTGAAAGCAAGTCTTGTCCGAATTGAATATAATTCTTAGAGCTAATTCCTAAGAGGTCCTCAAGAGTAGGTAAGACATCAATTTCACCACCATAAGTGTGATTAATCCCACCTTTTAGGCCAGGCATATTAATCATAAATGGCACTTTTTGGAACATTGCTAGATCATAATTAGTTACTTTCTTCTTACCTAAGATTTGCGCAATGGCTGGTTGGTGGTTGTTAGAAATTCCATAGTGGTCACCATAAAGGACTAACACACTGTTTTGCCGTAACCCAGTCTTATCAAGGTAATCAAGAAATTCGCCAAGTGATTCATCTAAGTATCGTGCAGTTTGAATATAAGGATCGACCGTGTCATCGCCAGTCTTCCACGCTTCGATATCCTTATTCTTTTTATCGAGGATATATGGATAGTGGTTAGTAACTGTAATGATCTTTGCATAGAATGGTTGTGGAAGCTGCTCAATATAGTGGGCTGATTCTTTCATGAAGATCTTGTCCTTCATTCCATATCCAGCATCATAATCCTTGGTCTTTGGATAATACTCTTTACTAATGAAGTATTGGTAACCAAAAGACTTATAAGCATTATCACGGTTCCAGAAACTAGGAACGTCCCCGTGGAATGAGGCTGTCGTATAACCTAGTTTTTGATGAAGAAGCGCTGGCGCAGATTGGAAGGTATTAGTTGTCCCATCAGTAACCATTGCTGATCCTTCTGGAAGACCAAAGAGCGAGTTTTCGAGCATTGTTTCAGCATCCGCCGTCTTTCCTTGACCAACTTGGTGGAAGAAGTTATCAAATGCCAAAGTATCATTAGCATGGTACAACTTATTCAGATTTGGCATTACTTCTTGACCATCCTGCTTATAGTCGATCATAAATTGCTGGAGACTTTCAAGATGAATGATAAAAATATTCTTTCCTTTAGCCTTACCGTAATATTCAACATTTGGCGCAGCATAATTACTATGGATGAAATGCAAAACTGGCTTTAATTCGTCACGATTAGCACGCGCTTTTACTACACTGTTATTAGTCGTCTTAACCCCATCATAAATTGTATATGCTTCGAGCCCTAGATACTTAACAATATAATTATTATCAAAAGTTCGCGTAAGTAATTGTGAACGATCACTTTCTGCCATTCCTAAGTTAACTCCAAATAGTACAAAGCCAAGGGCAGTAATCGTCATCGCATATCTAACCTTAAATCGCCGCATATCAACACGAACAAAGTGGAAAAGTAAGATGAGAGCTAAAATTACAACATCCAAGTAAACTAAAAAGTCTTCGGGACGTAATATCCCCATTAAACTTTTACCAAGATTATTTGAAGCCGCTCCAGATCCCTTTATTACGTTAAAGGTAATGAAATCTGAAAATTCTCGATAGTACAAAATATTTGCAAAAAGCCATGTCGATAATGCCGCATTAATTATCAACATCATCCAATAGGACAATCGCCCGCGGAAATATAATGCAATTCCCAAAAATACAAGGGCACTTGGAATCGTATTAAATGCTAAAAGGAATTGTTGCATGCTTCCTTTTACACCTAAATTAAATTCATTTTGATAAGCCCAGTAGCTCTTTAAACAAAATAAAAGTACAACAAGCAGAAAAAAACCGAGCTTGGTGTTCAAGACACGGCGGAGCTTCTGCAACGCTGTTTTCATAGTCGTTCCTCCATAAAAAAATATCATTATTAACAATAATACACTAACTAGCTAACCGCAACCGTACAATTTTATTTTTCCAAAAAGTTAAAAATTCTGTCACTTTTTTGTCGTAGTTAACCTTTAGAAAATAGATCTTAAATGTTATGATTGAGTGTCGTTAATTAACAGAAGGGACTGAGCACCATTTCAAAGAAAAAAGCGAATTTAATGTTACTGCTAGTTGCTATTTTATGGGGAAGCAGCTACGTATTTGCCAAACTAACAATACAAGCTGGAATGCATTCTGGAGTCATCAACGCTTGCCGGGGAACAATGTGTGTAATTGCTGGTTATATTATCTTCCATAAACAGATCAACAAAATGACTTGGCTGGATTTTAAACTAGGAATCCTTATGGGAACAATTAATTTCCTAGGTTATTTTTTGCAGACTGATGCCCTCCGTTATACTACTCCGGCTAAGAATGCCTTCTTGACAACCTTATATGTTGCAATTGCTCCCTTGATCTTGTAGTTGTTTTGGCATGAACGTCCCCAGCGAAAGACATATTTTGCGGTCGCCCTCGCTATTATCGGAATGGCTGTCATCACTAATGTTGCTAATACCGGTCTTCAATTAAATTTTGGTGACTTTCTAACTGTTGTTTCTGCTATTTTTTGGGCCTTACAATTAATCTTCTTTGGAAAGTACGCGCCGAAAGTTTCCAGTCCGTGGGTGGTAATCTTCATGATTGGTTTATGTCAAGGCACGTTCGGCTGGATTACGACTGGATTATTTGAACGTACCAACCTTACACAAATCCATTGGGTCCAAGCTTTGATTCCCCTAGCTATCTTAGCTATCGTCGTAACTTTCTTAGCGCAGGGAATGCAAATTACAGCTCAACAATATACTGATGCCACATCAGCTGGATTATTGTTAATGTTGGAATCATTTTTTGCCAGCACCATGTCAGTTATCATGGGCTATGACCCTCTTACACCACAATTAATTTGGGGTGGCCTGATCTTACTTCTTGCCAATGCAATTATGCAAGTTAATTTCCAAGATGTACCATTCTTAAGAAAACAACACTAAAAATAACGAGGATGAAAAGGTTTTTCATCCTCGTTATTTTTATTTATTTACTTTCTTATCTTCCTTAGCAACTGCTGCTTGAGCCAACAAATTGACATAGTTAAATGGTCGATCAAAGTTTGGCTGGAATAATGTATCAACATAAGCAAGGAAATCAATTGAATTACGATTTTGAATACATACAGATACAAGGTTCGCAGATTGCGAAACATCATGCTTACTCATAAATTGTGCCCCGAGAATTCGTCGCGTTCCTTTTTCCCATACCAGGGTCATAAAGACTGGCGTAGTAGTTGGCATAAATTCTGGACGATAATTATCTTCGATTGTAACTGAATCGGCATCAATTCCCATTTCTTTTGCTCGCCGTAATGTTAAACCAGTACATACCATTGTATTACCAAACAAGTGGAGACCCGTTGTTGACTGTGTCCCCATATACTTCATGGTATTGCCAAAAACATTAACACCGGCAATCGTTCCTTGACGAACAGCATTAGTGGCTAACGGAACGTAACGGTCAGTATTAGTAGGATTAAAGTGGACGGACGTTACATCCCCACCAGCATAGATATCAGGATTAGATGTTTGCATATAAGCGTTGGTCTTAATTGTACCATCAGGATGAAGGTCAATTTTTCCACGAACTAGGTCACTGTTTGGTCGGAATCCAACACAAAGAACAGCCATGTCAGCATCATAAACTTTACCTTGATTGGTAAGAACTTTAACACCGCCATTACCATCGTCTTCAAATCCAGTAACCCGTTGTTGCAATTCAAGATGAGCGTTGTGGTCTTTGAAAATACGACCAATTCGATCAGAATATTGTTTATCAAAATACTTAATCAACATTTGATCTGAACTATCGATTAATGTTACATCCCGTCCCTGACGAAGATATGCTTCTACTAATTCAACACCAATATATCCTCCACCAACGACAACAATCTTTTTCGAGTCCTTGGCGACATTGAAAAGTTTCTTGGCGTGGTAATAAGTTTTACACAAGTATAAATTCTTATTTTCTAGTCCAGAAACTGGTGGAATAACAGGCCATGATCCAGTAGTAACAATCAATTTATCATAATAATCCGCAGTCAATTCACCAGTTTCCTGGTTTTCAACTTCAAGTGTCTTTGTATTAGGGTCAACGCTTAAGACATTATGCTTAACTTTAACAGTAGCCCCCATCTCTTCTAGTTGCTTAGGGCTAGAGTAGAACATCGCATCTGGATTCCCAATTTCACCACTCAAATAAACGGCAATCCCACAAGAAAGGAAGGAAACACTATCATTCCGTTCATAAATTACTACCTCAGTGTCTGGATGTGCATTTAAAATCTGGGTTGCTGCTATCGTGCCCGCGTGCGTACAGCCAACAATAACTACTTTCATATCTACACCTCATTTTATTTGCTTACTATTCATAAGGATAAGCCTTTTTACTCCCATAATCAATCGACTAATTGCCTACCTATATTTTAACAGATTATTCCGTTCCTGCTTTAGCCATTGCTGCTTGTCCCAAAATATTAACGTAATTAAAGGGGCGATCAAAGTTGGGCTGGAACATCGTATCGTACATTCCAAGAAACTCAATTGTGTTTTGGTTCTGAATACATAACGAAACTAAACTTAAAGTTTCTGAAATATCGTGCTTACTCATCATTTGTGCTCCCAAAATCCGTTGAGTATCCTTATCCCAAACCAATGACATCAGGACTGGCGTGGTAGTTGGCATAAATTCTGGACGATAGTTATCCTCAATTGTTACTACATCAGCATCAAAGCCAGCTGCCTTAGCTCTTTCAAAGGTCAATCCTAAAGAAGCCATATATGTTCCGTCAAGGTTTAGACTCATAGCAAGTTGCGTTCCCGAATCTTTCATCTGCTTTCCATGGATATTATGGGCAACAATTGCTGCTTGACGAACGCCTTCAGTTGGCTGAGGTTTATAAACGTCCTTACCGGTTGGATTATAGTGAATCGTCGTTGATCCCCCAATTGCATATATATCCGGATCAGATGTTTGGATAAATTCATTAACAGCAATTACCCCATTTTCATCCATCTCTACTATCCCCTCAAAAATAGATGTATCTGGCTTTTGACCTGCAGCAACAATTGCCCGACTAACACTGTATGAGCTCTTATCAGTAGCAACCGTGATGCCAATCCCATTATCATCTAATTCGGTAACATGTTCATCAGTAACAACTTTAATATTATCTGCCGTTAAAATCTCAAGGGCTCGTCTAGAATACTCTCCTTCAAAATTGTGATGCAAAATTGGCTCACCGTTTGTAAAAAGAGTCACTTCTTTCCCTTTTTGCCGATATGCATCGACTAGTCCCAAGCTAAGAGGATCGTTACCAATCACAGCAATTTGCTGGTCAATAGTAGATAATAAAAGAGCAGCCTTAGCATCTTGTTGGTCCTTGATTAAGGTTACATTGCTACTGTCAATTCCCTTTAAAGCGGGTGCTTCACTTCTTGAGTCAGTAGCAATAATCAGCTTATCATAATGCTCTTCGGAAGTAGCATCATCTAGCATCCCCATAACTTTGATCGTTTTTTGCGCCGGATCTACACCCATTACAAGGGACCCCATTTTTATGTCAGCACCCTTAATCGATAATTGATCCGAGCTTAATTCAGTTCGTAAACGAGGTTGTTCCGCATCTTGGTCATCATAGTCATTGATGTCATACGTTATTGAGGGAACGACTGCATTGCGGTCATAAATCGTAACCTCTGTCTCCGGATGACTTCTTAAAATTTGCGACGCGGCTGTCATCCCCGCAAAGGTACAACCGATAATAATAACCCTCATATAAACTACTCCTCATCGAACTTATTCTTCACTTTTTTATACACAATTAAATTATAAATCTAATATAATAAAGTGCAATATTACTCTTACCATTTATTTGTCAACATTAACTTTTTCATATTCACCTGTCGGCACTTGGTCTAGTAAACTAGTTGGACTGCCAATTGATACTAAACTCAACTCATGCATTGCTCGAGAACAAATTGTATATAGCAATTGTCGCTCATCATTACCATGGTATTGCTGATTATTCGCATTCCAAACAATAACCGCATCAAATTCCAACCCTTTTGCTAGATATGATGGCACAACAATTGGTCCCTTTACTAACCGTTGATTTTCTGTCCGAATAAGGGTGGTCTTAATGTTGTTAGCATTTAACTTTTGATATAAATCTTCACTGTCTTTGAGATCTTTCCCAATAATTGCAACGGCATCATGGTCGTTCTGATACTTATTAAGGATATCAATAACTGCCGCTACCCCTTCTTGTTCATCCTTAGTTTGATAAACTTGTGGCTTATTGCCTTCACGTTCAAAGGCTTCAATTGCTTCACCGTCAATTAAAATATGTTTAGTAAAGTCGGTAATTTGTTTCGTAGAACGGTAAGACTTAGTTAATTGGACAACCTTCGTCTTTTCAGGATCAAACATCGTGCCCAACTGCTTTAATAGTGACCGACTATTCTCATGAGTGAAAATTGCCTGGTTAAGGTCCCCTAACAATGTGAATTTAGCACGGGGGAAACGGTATTTAAGGTAAGCTAACTGGTAAGCATCATAATCTTGGACTTCATCAACAAAAACGTAACGAATATCACGTTGACCATGTTTTCCAGTAATCAAATCATACAGGTACAGGTAAATAGTAATTCCGTTGGCACTAATATTGCCCTTCTTTAGTTCTTCTTTCACTCCATCCACGTAATCTTTCCACTGTTCTGCAGAAATGCCATATTCAGCAATATTAACAAGTTTTGGAGTTACTCGGAGAAGGTGTAAAAATTGTCCATTGATGTTAAGCCACTGATTATGATCGATGGCTTTTTTTATTGGTATAAATGCCCGCATAACAATTTGGCGCGCAAGGAACTTGTACTCTTTATCTTCATCCTCAAATTCACGTGGCTGGTTATTAAAGAGGTTATCAATTTCTTCTTTGCTTAAACTTTGGATCTCATCTTCAACCCATTTATTACGCATTTCAGATCCGACACGGTGATTAAGGTATTTAATAAGGGCTTCTTTCGTTCCATCCAACCTATTTCCCAGGTTATAGTTATTGTTAAATGAATAGTAAATTTCTTTAATCTTCTTTTTGCTCAAAAAGACTTTACCATTAAACATAAGGTTGCGGAAACGCATATTAGCATGACCAAGATGGTTGGCATAACGCTCTGTTGCTTTAAAATATTGCAAGCTTGTTAATAGTTGTTGTGCATTCTTAGCCGTTTCATCTTGGTGACTTTCAAACCGTTGTTCTAAGTTCTGAACGTGCAGTTTTGGTACCCGGCGATTAGCAAACTGGAAGTAAGTCATCTGGACCATATTATGCTCACCCAATTCTGGCAAGACTTGGTCAATGTAGTCATTAAATAATTGGTTAGGCGAAAATAAAACAACTTGTGAAGATGTCAAATTACCCCGGTAACGGTAAAGGAGCCAGGCAACCCGTTGGAGAACTGCCGCTGTCTTACCTGATCCAGCAGCCCCCTGAACAAACAACAATTCATTTTTCGTGTCACGAATAATTTCATTTTGTTTCCGTTGAATCGTCGTTACAATGCTCTTCATTTTGGTGCTTGAATGGTTGCCAAGAGCATCAAGGAGCATCTGGTCACCTACTTGTTCGTCGGTATCAAAGATGGTTACAATCACCCCATCTTTAATTTGAAATTGGCGCTTAAGAGTAAGGTCAACCTCTTGTTCACCTACTGGAGTCTGGTACTTAACTTTCCCAAGCTTTCCTTCATAGTAAACAGACGAAATCGGTGCTCGCCAGTCATAAACAAGAAAGTGATCTGGCTTATCGGTAAAGGATGCAAGCCCGATATATACCCTTTCAGCTTCATCGGCTCCTTTTTCACGAAAATCAATGCGAGCAAAGTAAGGTTTTTTTTCAAGTCGTTGCAAAGTCGCTAGCCGATCTGCCGCATGTTGCCAACTATTTTGACGTTCATCTAACATCTGCTGTTGGGCACGAAAAGACATGGCCGTATCCATCATGCCTGAATAAGTAGTGGTATTTAAGTGGATATCATCAATTTGCTTATTGATGCCCTTAATATCATGTTGAGCCGTTTTAATCTTTTTTTCCGCTTTTTGTTCGGCCTGTTTTACTTTATCAATCACATTATCAAGGTACTTTTGTTCTAGTTCTTTTTCAGTTTTTGTAGACATTCCATACTCCCTACCTTTCATCTTCAGGTCGACTTACTTAATAATCTATCTTAAAATTATCCAATTATTATATCATTTTCGCCAATTAGTCTGTTAATTTTCCACCTTCTATTTTTTCAATTATTAAGTGTCGCTTAATTTTAATCCTAAGATCATCAAAATAACTAATAATAACGCTACAATATATTGAAACCATGCTACAGGAGGAGGAAAACAACAATGAGCCATATTTTTTATCTTCTAACTCATATTGCGGAAACAATCATTCCAATGTTTGAGCGGATGGGCGCTTGGAGCTATGTTCTCCTTTTTATCCTAATTTTTATGGAAACCGGATTAGTGATTTTTCCTTGGCTTCCAGGTGAATCACTCGTCTTTTTAACTTGTTCTTTCATTGCTTTTAACCCAATCTTAAAAATGGAAATCGTTATTCCCGTCTTTTTCTTTGCAGCGTTAATCGGTGATACAGTTAATTATTATATCGGTCACTCCCTTTCTCATTGGCAATGGCTCAAAAAAAGAATGGGCGGCCCGCGTTTTGAGAAAGCACAAGATTTTTTAACACATCATGGAATTAAAGCTGTTGCGTTAGGACGATTTGTTCCACTCATTCGAACGTTCGTCCCCCTCATTGCTGGAACAATGCAGTTTCCGTTCCAGCGATTCACCGTTGGTAATATTATTGGCGTTACATTATGGGTAGCAATTGGTGCTGGATGCGGATATTACTTTGGAACAATTCCGTTTGTTCGTCAGCACTTCTCACTTATCATCTTAGCATTTGTTGTATGCTCACTGTTAGGAGTTGGCCTGTTAGCACTTATCAAAGCGATTCGTCAACGAATTATTAAGCGAAACCGAATGCTATAATTGCTTCTTCTTCAGCAAAATCATGTTAAAATATAATAAGTATTTTATTTCGCATAAAGGAGTGCTGTAACTATGGCAATCAATGTTTATTTTGTACGCCACGGACAAACCTATCTTAATCTCTACAATCGGATGCAAGGTTGGGCTGATGGTCCGCTAACGCCAAAGGGTGAAGAAGACGCCAAACGAGTAGGACGGGCGCTTGCTCCTATTCAATTTGATTATGTATTTTGCAGCGACCTTGCACGAACAGTTTCAACTACCCGTTTCTTACTTGCTGAACACCCTGGTAATAATTCAAAGCCAATTCCAGAGCCAGCATTTCGCGAAGAATTCTTTGGCTACTTTGAAGGAGAAGATGGTCAACATTTCGCTGACTTCCTTGGCGGCCCAGATGGTTATCACAGTTTTGCAGAAATGGTTGCTGGTTGGGGACCAGATAAATTAAAAGATAAGATTGCAGCAGCGGACAATTATGGTACTGCCGAAGACCATGTTGCTTTCTGGAAACGGGTGGATAAAGGTTTTGATCGCTTACGAGCATTACCAGACGGATCAGATGTACTAGTAGTTTCGCATGGAGCCACTATTCGCTCTATCGTCCAACGCTATTCTGACGCTTACGATCCAGGTGACTCACCACGTAACGGAAGCATTACTAAATTGACTTTAGATAAGAATAATACTAGTGTTGATTTTTACAATAAACTTGAATTACCAGAATAATATCCATCAAGGGGGAACACTATTCTTCAATGGAGACTAACATACAAACTACAGAACCAGTAATTATCACTGGTTTAAATACCGGTCAAGAAGACTTTGACTACTCAATGGTTGAACTGGCTGAATTAGCACAAGCAAATCACATGGAAGTTATCGATCGGATTGATCAAGTCATCGATCGTCCTAATCCTGCTACCTACTTTGGAAAAGGCAAAGTCGAAGAAATTCGTAAGGTGGCTGATGCTAATCACGTTCCTACTGTTATTACTAATGATGAATTATCACCAAGCCAATTGCGTAATCTTGAAGAAGGAACTGGATGTCGTATTCTAGATCGAACCGCTCTTATTTTAGAGATTTTCGCAACCCGCGCTCAATCTAAAGAAGCCAAACTTCAAGTACAGATCGCTGAACTGCAATACCGTTTACCACGCTTGCAAACTACTGCAAGTGAGCGGTTAGATCAACAAACTGGTGGAGGAAGTGGTTTTACTAACCGGGGTGCCGGGGAAACCAAACTTGAAATGGATCGGCGAACTATCCAACACCAAATTTCCCATCTTCGTCAAGAATTGGCAGATATTGATAAATCCGAACAAACCAAGCGGAAACAACGCGTAAAAAGTGCCATTCCAACAGCGGCTCTCGTTGGCTATACCAATGCTGGTAAATCAACTATTATGAATGGCCTTGTAAGAAGATATGGAGCTGCTGAAGAAAAAACCGTTTTTGAAAAGAATATGTTATTCGCCACTCTTGATACAAGTGTCCGGCAGCTAACACTTCCAGATCAAAAACGTTTCTTACTAAGTGATACGGTTGGGTTCGTTAGTAAATTACCTACTCACCTTGTTGAATCATTTAAATCAACACTTGCAGAAGCCGCTAATGCTGACTTACTAATCCAAGTTATTGATTATTCTGATCCACATTACAAGGAAATGATGGAAACAACTAACGAAACCTTAAAACAAATTGGGATTACTGATATTCCAATGATCAACGTATTTAACAAAGCAGATAAAACTGAAATTGAATTTCCTATTCTTGAAGGTGACGATCAAGTTGTGATTTCAGCTAAACAAGATGCTTCATTAGACCTTCTTGTTGAAGTTATTAAGAAACACTTATTTAAGGACTATGTCACTACTACTCTTCTAATTCCATTTACTGATGGTCATGTTGTTTCTTACCTTAATGAACACACTAATATTTTAGATACTACTTATGAAAGTAATGGGACATTATTAACGGTAGAAATGTCAGTTCAAGATTATCAACGGTTTGGAAAATATGAGAAAAACTAATCATAACCACCCGTCAAACGGGTGGTTTGCACATCGGCTATAAGCCGATAATAAAAGCCGGCGTCTCAAGGCGCTGGCTTTCGCTTTGCTCAAGCCAAAATGCTCTGACTACTTTGCCACCGCTTTAAGCGGTGTTTGTACTACTTCACTTACCCTTAAAAGGGTCCGAATATTCCACACTTGTTAGCTTATCCATTGCTATATCATGTTTCTCTTGATCTCGGATATACTTCTTTATCGTGGATTCATTCAATCCAACTGTACTTACGTAGTAGCCTTCAGCCCAAAAATGTCGGTTCCCATATTTGTATTTTAAGTTTGCATGTCGATCAAACATCATTAATGCACTTTTCCCTTTTAAGTATCCCATAAACTGCGATACACTTAGCTTCGGCGGAATACTTACTAACAAGTGCACATGATCTGGCATCATATGACC
>NZ_JAJGUA010000037.1:0-25739 GCF_020784695.1 Limosilactobacillus secundus | reverse complement strand
ATCTTAAGGCAAAAGAGGCCTTTTTATATAATTTTTATCGCCCACCCGCATAGCAGGTGGTTTTTTGTTTCGTGCACTCGCTCTGCTCGCGCACTCAACCAGGCCTAAAGACATTAATTAAAAAGCAAGAGACAAAAACAATAGGTCTCTTGCTTTTTTAATGCAAAATGGATTTTTTTACGTATTTATATTTATAGGGAGGTGAGAAACATGCAGCAATTATCAGAATTATGGATAAAATATCGCGTACAGGTGCTGATGATAGTGATTGCTGCAGTAGTTGGGGGATATTGGATGCTTAATAAAAACAATAACGACGCTTTGATTTCAAATACTAATGCGGTTTTAACAAGTAGCGAAACAGGAAGCAGTTTAACTTCTACCACTACGATGAAAAGGACCGTTGCAATTGATATAAAGGGTGCCGTAAAAATGCCAGGAGTTTATGAGTTGAAAGCAGATGATCGTGTGAACGAAGCCTTGAAAGCGGCAGGTGGACCACTACCCAATGCAGACTTGCGCCAAGTGAATCTTGCTAAACAATTAACGGACCAGCAAATGGTCTATATTCCGCTTCAAGGCGAAACGCCGGTAGCTTCCAGCAGTACAGAACCATCAGCGGCTAATAATGAAAATGGCAGTGATAATTCTGCAAAGATAAATCTAAATACGGCTACCAAAGAACAACTATGCCAAATTACAGGAATTGGTGATAAAAAGGCAGACTTGATATTACAATACCGACAAGAACACGGTCAGTTTAAGAGCATTGACGAACTTAAAGAAATAAATGGCTTTGGCGAAAAAACTGTTGCTAAACTAAAAGATCACCTATCTATCTAGTTTTTATTTTTTTGATGAAGATATTTGCTATACTATATTTCAAATATAGAGGAGTGAAATAATATGAAACCGAGAATTGATTGGGACCAGTATTTTATGATTCAAGCAGCCTTACTGGCGTCGCGGAGTACCTGCAACCGCCTTTCAGTAGGTGCAGTTTTAGTTCGTGATAAGCGGATAATTGCTGGTGGGTACAATGGCTCAGTCGCTGGCGATGCACATTGTATTGATGAAGGCTGCTATTTACGTGATGGACATTGTGTACGAACTATTCATGCAGAAATGAATGCTTTGCTGCAGTGTGCTAAGTTTGGTATTTCTGCTGATGGGGCAAGTATTTATGTAACGGATTTCCCTTGTTTACAATGTACCAAAAGTTTGTTGCAGACTGGAATTAAGGAGATAAATTATATCCGTAATTATCACAATGATGATTACGCCATGAAATTACTTAAACTAAAAAATGTTGCGCTTCATCAGATTAAATTAGATAGTGATATTTTAGAAGAGGTCGATCTGGACCAGTATATCAACCCAGATCAAAAATAGATTATCCAACACTTTTGGTTTTTCCCCGCGCTAATTGCAAGTTTAGTAGCAGTTAGTTTCTTTAGTTCATATTGGTTAATTTTTCTTTTAATTGCTATATTTTACCGAATTGCCGTATTAAAAAGGCCAATAGTACTTGGAATTGGAGTGCTGACATGTTTATTGATGGCAATTTTGTGTTACAGTTTACAAAAAAATTGGGCAACTATTACGGCAGATAAGCAAATGGAAGTTACCCAAAGAATATTAGTTTACCCTGATGAATTAAAATTCAATGGAAATTTTATGACAGGAACTGCGATCGACATTCAAACTGGACAACGTGAAGCAATAACGATGTCGTTTAAGTCACCCCAGATGCTAAAAAATATTGATAAGCTTACAACACCCTCGATATGGCTTATTAATGGGCAGTTAAAACCGATTATTCCCCGCACAAATGAAAATCAATTTGATAACTTAACTTATAACCACCATCGCCGGATCTGTAATCAAGTTCAAATTAACCGGGTAGAGCAAATGGTTAGGCAAAAAAGAGGAATAGTTGGCTGGTGTCATACATTAAGAAAACGACTCAGCCTCTACTTTGAAACTTTACCGCCTCCTCTTAGTGCGTATTGCCAACAATTAATAATTGGTAGTAGTAATGAGGATTCGGTTGAATTAATGGTAAGTATCAAAAGACTTGGCCTGCTCCATCTTTTTTGCATTTCCGGAATGCATATCATACTTTTCACTGATTTATTACGGCGACTATTGGTTCATTTGTGGTGGCGTAAAGAATCGATTGATTTATTTTTAATTATTATTTTACCGTTTTATCTTCTCATTGGTGGTGGAGCAACAAGCTTGATAAGAGCAACCATTATGGCTGAACTTGGCCTTCTTCATCGATATTTAAATTTGGACCGTCTTGATGGGTGGGCACTGAGCTTATTAATTGGATTGGTTATTGATCCGTTGCTATTGCTTACATTAGGTGGTCAATTAAGCTATTTGCTTTCTTTTATTCTTCAAGTTCTTCCAGAATCAGTACGTGGTTTTAAACAGTCTTTATTATTGAATTTAATTAGTTTGCCTTCGTTATTGAGTTATGTATATGAAGTTCATCTTTTAAGCTTTGGGGTTAGTTATTTAATAATTCCGCTATTTTCGACAGTTGTTTTTCCAGCGGTCTTGGTTGGGGCACTTAGTTTTAAGCTTTTTGAACCACTCACGTATCTAATTAATGCTGGTTTAAAATGCTTTCAATATATTTTAAATTGGTTATCTGATTTTCCAGGAATGATTCATTTTGGGAAGCCACCGTTAATTTTGGCCCTTCTATTATTTGCGGCATCTTTATTTGTTATTTCTCAAGATACATCTTTAAAATCATGGAAAATATTAGCCTTGTTGTATGTAATTACTGGAGGGATAATTCATTTTCCATTTAATGGTGAGGTTACTTTTATTGATATTGGACAGGGGGACTCAATAATTATTAGAGAACCTTTTAATCGCCGAGTAACAATGATTGATACAGGAGGTAAATTAAATTTTAAAAAGCCGAATTGGGCGACTTCAAAGCATTCTCAAGATGATGCTCAACGAATAACCATTAATTATTTGAAAAGTAAAGGTATTAGGCAAATTGATAACATTTGTTTAACTCATCATGATGCAGATCATATCGGCTATGTAACAACGATTTTGGATAATATGGCAGTGAAAAGGCTGATTGTACCAGCGGGGATGGAAAAACAACCAGCACTTCTTAATAAAGTAAGGACTGCTGAAAAGACATCGCCAGCGATAATTCCGGTGACTGATAATGTTAAGTTACCATCATTTCCATTGCAAATTTTACATCCTTTTGTTCCGGGAGAAGGGAAAAATGAAGATTCTTTAGTGCTAGCTGGGACATTTGGCGGGAAAAAATTTCTTTTTACGGGGGATTTGGATCAGGAAAATGAAGAAAAAGTTATTCAAAAGTATCCGCAACTAAAGTCAGATATCTTAAAAGTTGGTCACCATGGCAGTAAAACTGCTAGTAGTTATTCATTTTTGCAGACAGTTGCTCCTAAGTATGTGATAATTTCAGCTGGACGATTTAATAGGTATCATCATCCTGATGAAATAACAATAAAAAATTTTCAAAAATTAAATATTAATTACTTATCAACGCAGCAATTTGGAATGATACAATATGTATACCATGGTCAAAATGGAAAAATAAAAACAACATTGAGGGGAGATGAGACAAGTTGGACATTGCCCAATTATCTACACAATTAAAAACTAAAACCCCAGCAATGGTATATTTAATTTTAGGGAAACAACAGGTTCTTCAACAGCAGGCAATTGCTGCCTTTACAAGCCTTATTCCAGAGAATGAACAGGTCATGAATGTTGGTCGATATGATATGGAAGCCACGCCATTGGCAGTTGCTTTGGATGATGCGATGGCAACTCCATTTTTTGGTGAACGACGATTGGTTATTATCAATAAACCGTTCTTCTTAACTGGTGAAAAAAGACATTCAAAAGTTGAACATGATTTGGACAGCTTAAAAAAGTATCTTGAACACCCTGAACCGTCCACAATTTTAGTTTTTGCGGCCCCTTATGAAAAGCTTGATGGACGAAAGGGGATTGTAAAGCAATTAAAGAAGACAGCGGTTTTAGTTGATGCTAGTCCGCTTGATGAACGAGCAGCTCGTCAAAGAGTGAGAACTCAATTATCAACTGCTGGTTTTGAAATATCAGAAGCCGCTTTGGATGAGTTGGTTCAACGGACTAACGCGGATTATGGGCTGATGGATGCAAGTTTAACTAAATTAAAGATTTTAGCTTATCGTGAGAAAAAGATTGATCAAAGCATGGTAGCTGCTTTAGTTCCACAATCATTAGATGAAAATGTCTTTGATTTAGTCACTGCGGTCCTTAAGCATAATCAAATAAAGGCCTTAGATCTCTATCAACAGCTATTAGCAGGTCAGCAACCACCGTTAAGGATTAATGCGGTGCTAGTGGGACAGTTTCGATTATTGATTCAAATAAAAGTATTAAGCAAACGTGGCCTTACCCAAGGAAGTCTAGCAAGTCAACTTAATGTCCATCCTTATCGGATTAAATTGGGATTAAAGACTGCACGTGATTTTTCAATGCAGGCGTTAGAGAATGCCTATTTGGGTTTAATTCGTATTGAACAATCGTTAAAAACGACACAGCGCGATCCATCGCTTTTATTTCAGTTATTTATGTTACAGTATTCTCAGCAGAGCAAAGGGGCATGAGATACAAAAAGGAGACTTTTGAAAAAACAACTTCATTTTTTCAAAAGCCTCTTTTATTTATACGAACTTTATTTGAGATATCGTGGAAATTAACCACAAGGCTCGAGGCTAAGTCCGAACGATAATCAGCCCGTGCCTTCTCTCCTTAGCCCACCGCCTTGTCAAGAAGGTTAATTTCCACTCTCCTTTTTGTGAAAAGTTAAAAATAAAAAAGCAACTAACTTAATAGTTGCTTTTTCATTACTTAGCGTAACGTGCTGAGAGACGTGACTTGTCACGCGCAGCCTTGTTAGCCTTGATAAGGCCCTTAGAGTGGGCACGGTCAATTGCTGAGATAGCAGCCTTGTATAAGTCGTCAAGGTTATCTGCGCCAGCAAGCTTTGCCTTATCGAACTTCTTAATAGCAGTTCGCATTTGACTTAATTGTGAAGCGTTACGTGCTTCAGCTTTTTCACTAGTACGAACACGTTCAATTGCTGATTTGATAATTGGCATGAGTTTCACCTCCGTTACCCGATTTTCAGTTGACCAGAATTTTCAACATTTGTCATTATACAAAAGACTAGCGATCAATGCAATAGCTAACGACAATCAAGTCAAAATTTCACAGAAATAGTTGCAACATTAGTAAATTTTATGTATATTTGTATAGGTTACTTCAAACAAGTAATTAATTGCCTCTTCTCAGTTTAACGATCCTCACCGACGTTATACTTAGATCTTAGGCGCATTAATATTGAAAGGTGGGAAAATAGCATGGCTATTTCAAAAGAACGTAAAGATCAAATTATTAAGGAATTCGCAACTCACGAAGGAGATACTGGTTCTACTCAAGTTCAAGTTGCTGTTTTAACTGCTGACATCAACGAATTGAACGATCACCTTCGTACTCACAAGCACGATTACCATTCACAACGTGGGTTAATGAAGAAGATTGGTCACCGTCGTAACTTATTAGCTTACTTACGTCGGACTGATTTACCTGCTTACCGTGAACTTATCCAAAAGTTAGGTTTACGTCGGTAATATTTTATTATCAAAGCACTTTGCCTTTTACTTGGAGGCAAGGTGTTTTTTGTTTTTACTCCATTATTTTCACTGATTGTGGTAAGATATTTATAACTATAATGAACGATATAAAATTCTTATCGTTACACATTGTAATCGATAAGGGGTTCAAAACTAAATATTAAAGGAGCCAAATCAATGGATAATAATATTAAAATTATTCCTTTTGGTGGTGTACGCGAAAATGGTAAAAATATGTACGCCGTTGAGATTGAAGACCAAATTTTCATTTTGGATACGGGGTTAAAGTATCCGGAAAATGAATTAATGGGAATCGATGTTGTTATTCCTGACTGGGAATATCTTCGTGAACATAAAGACAAGATAGTTGGGGTATTCTTAACACATGGACATGCAGATTCAATTGGAGCACTCCCGTATTTCTTGATGGACTTTAATGTTCCAGTATTTGGAAGCGAGATGACAATTGCCTTAGCGAAGCTAGCAGTTAAAAACCATAAGGAAGTTAAGAAGTTTAATGATTTCCATGTTGTTGATGCTGCAACAGCAATTGATTTTAATGATGTTACAGTTTCATTCTTCCAGACGACCCATACTATTCCTGAAACTTTAGGGGTTGTTTTAGAAACTAAAGCAGGAAATATTGTTTACACTGGTGATTTTAAATTCGATCAGACAGCTAAAAAGGGTTATCAAACAGACCTTGCTCGTTTAGCAGAAATTGGATCACAAGGTGTATTAGCGCTTTTAAGTGATTCTGCTGGTGCCGGCATTACGGGTGCGTCTGCTCGTGAGCAAGATATTGGAGACTATATTAAAGAAACCTTTAAATATCAAAATGGTCGGATTATTGTTGCTAGTGTAGCTTCGAATATTATGCGTGTACAGCAGATTATCAATGCTGCTGTTGCCGTTGGTCGAAAGATTATTTTATCTGGTAAAGATATTGAACAAATTATCGATACAGCAATGTCTTTGGGAAAGCTGCACTTACCAGATGACTTATTCATTAGCCGCAAGGAAGCAGAAAAACTCGAACCAAACCAAGTTGTTATTTTGGAAACTGGTAAAATGGGTGAACCGATTAAGTCATTACAGCAAATTGCAAACGGTGATAATCCTAATTTGCAGTTAACGAGTACCGATCTTGTCTTTGTTACTACTACTCCTTCTTATGCGCAGGAGACTGAAGTACAAAAGACAAAAGATATGATTTATCGTACGGGAGCAGAAGTTAAGTTTATTTCTGATGATTTGAATCCTTCTGGGCATGCTAACCAAAATGATGAACAATTAATGTTGAACTTCATGAAACCAAAGTTCTTCATTCCAATTCAAGGTGAATATCGTCTGTTAGATCGTCATGCAGAATTAGCAGAAGAAGTAGGAGTTCCAAAAGAAAATATCTTCCTCGTTAATAAGGGTGATGTTCTGACTTACAAAAATGGTAAATTCCATGTTGGAGAACATATTGATGTAAGTAATACTATGATTGACGGAACAGGTGTCGGTGATATCGGTAATATTGTTTTACGAGATCGACGTGTCCTGTCAGAGGATGGGATTTTTGTTGTGGTGGCAACTATTGATCGGAAAAAGAAAAAGATCGTTGCTCGACCACAAATTACGTCGCGAGGATTCGTATTTGTAAAGACTAACCGTCAACTAATGCAACAGAGTGCTGACTTAGTTGAAAAGATTGTTCAAGAAAATCTAGATCAAAAGGAATTTGATTGGAGTCACTTGAAACAAGATGTTCGTGATAAATTAAATCGATTCTTGTTTGATCAAACTAAACGGCATCCAGTTATTTTGCCAGTTATTATGGAGATCAATCAACATCAAAAAAAGATTAAAAACAATGTTGAAAAGAAGGAAGAGAAATCTGCGAAGTCGCGTTCAACGAAAGAACATCATCGTGGTCGTGGTAAAAAACGAGTGGCAAAAGAAAAGAAGTAGCCGTTTAATATAAGTAATGTGAAGGGAGGCTGGGAGAAAACTTTCGTTTTTCTCCCAGCCTCTATCCTTTAATGAACGATTGTAAATAAAATAAAAAGGGTGATAAAAATGAATGAAACCCAACAAGATCAATATCTCCAGGCTCAAAAATTAATTGCTGAAGAAAAATGGCAAGAAGCTAGTGATATTCTGGAAGATCTTATAAATGAGGTCGATGATTCAGAAATTGGTCGATTGACGATCATCGTTCTGTATCATTCTCAACAATATACCAGGGCTTGTACTTACTTGTTTGAGTATTTAGAAGTAATGTTTGATAGCTTGTCGGATGCTCAAATTGCCATTAAAATTTTGTGTCAAAATGAATTGTTTATTTTAGCGAGACAGGTGATTGGTAGTCTTTCGCAATGGCAGGAAGATTTGCTAACAATTGTTACGATAGGTGAGGAAAAATCTCGTCAAGAGTACCAAGAGACATTACAAACACGGTTGCGTGACTTTTATCATTTAGGAGATCACTCCCTTGAGGAGCAACAAAGTAGGCTGCAGGCAGCTTTTAAGCTTCCTTTAAATGAATTTATTACAGGCGCTAAGTTCCTGCTTCGTGATCCTTACACTCATCCGCTGGTAAAGTCTAGTTTGGTTGAACTGCTTAGTAAGTTACAAGTTGCAGATCCAGTTACTGTTTATTGGCTAGATAAGAAAGAATATACAGTTGTGCCAGCCGATATTCAGCCTTTAAATTTATTACCAATCGTTAGCGAAGGTAAGAGATTAATTACAGAAAAGTGTGGAAATCAAAACCCACAGACAGAAAAGCTGGCAATTCAAGAATTTCAATTACAGGTAATGTTTTTGTATCCGCGAATTAATCAGATTATTAAAGACATTGATGAATGGACAGATATTTTAATCGCTAGAATAGAAGGGAAGAAAGTCGCAACCAATACAGTTTCTAGTACATGGCAGGAACGACTAGGTAAGCAGATTGACGAATTAATAGAAAAACATTAGTCAAATACATTTACAAATGAACAGATAGTTGATATTATATTTAAGAATTCTTCTTCAGAGCCTAAGATTAAAGCTTTCAATTGGCGAAAAGAAGTTGTACAATATGTATAAGGGTATGCCAGTCATTGAATTAAATGATCTGGCATTATACTTGTAAATTATCAGGAGGTTTTCATTAATGGCTGAAAAAGAACATTATGAACGTACAAAACCCCACGTTAACATTGGTACTATTGGCCACGTTGACCACGGGAAGACTACTTTAACTGCTGCTATTACAAAGGTATTGGCAGCCAAAGGTTTAGCAAAGGCAGAAGATTACGCTGATATCGATGCTGCTCCAGAAGAAAAGGAACGTGGTATCACTATCAACACTGCCCACGTTGAATACGAAACTGAAAAGCGTCACTACGCACACATCGATGCCCCTGGACACGCTGACTACGTTAAGAACATGATCACTGGTGCTGCACAAATGGATGGTGCTATCCTTGTTGTTGCTGCTACTGATGGTCCTATGCCACAAACTCGTGAACACATTCTTCTTGCTCGTCAGGTTGGTGTTCAATACATCGTTGTATTCTTAAACAAGACTGACTTAGTTGACGATGACGAATTAGTTGACTTAGTTGAAATGGAAGTTCGTGACTTACTTAGCGAATACGATTTCCCTGGTGACGATGTTCCAGTTGTTCGTGGATCTGCTCTTAAGGCACTTGAAGGTGACCCAGAACAAGAAAAAGTTATCCTTCACTTAATGGATGTTATTGATGACTACATCCCAACTCCAAAGCGTCCTACTGACAAGCCATTCATGATGCCTGTCGAAGACGTATTTACTATCACTGGTCGTGGTACTGTTGCTTCTGGTCGTATTGACCGTGGTACTGTTAAAGTCGGTGACGAAGTTGAAATCGTTGGTTTAACTGAAGATGTTCTTAAGTCAACTGTTACTGGTTTGGAAATGTTCCACAAGACTCTTGATCTTGGTGAAGCTGGGGATAACGTTGGTGTACTTCTTCGTGGTATTTCCCATGACCAAATCCAACGTGGTCAAGTTTTGGCTGAACCAGGTTCAATCCAAACTCACAAGAACTTCAAGGGTGAAGTTTACGTTATGACTAAGGAAGAAGGGGGACGTCACACTCCATTCTTCTCAAACTACCGTCCACAATTCTACTTCCACACAACTGATGTTACTGGTACTATCGAATTACCAGATGGTGTAGAAATGGTTATGCCTGGTGATAACGTTACATTCACTGTTAACTTACAAAAGCCAGTTGCTCTTGAAAAGGGTCTTAAGTTCACTATTCGTGAAGGTGGACACACTGTTGGTGCCGGTGTTGTATCCGACATCTTAGACTAATTTTTGAGTACAGATGTGCTAAAAGGCTTGGGGAAACCCAAGTCTTTTTTCTTTAACAAAAATATTTGAAAATAACTTGGGGATCAGCCGTCAATAAGTTGCAATTACTGGTCTCCTACGGTAAACTAATATAGTATGTAAAGACTAATTATAAATATTAATTAGTCAAATTGATTTGTTATTGGAGGAAATAAAATGTCAGCAAAATGGGAACGCGATAGCGATGCCAGCAAAGGTACATTGACATTTGAAATTGATGTCGACACTATTAACAAGGGAATTGACGAAGCTTTCGTTGAGACTCGTAAAAAGATCACTGTTCCGGGCTTCCGGAAGGGTCGTGTCCCACGTCAAATCTTTAACCAAATGTACGGTGAAGAATCATTATACCAGGATGCCTTAAACAAGGTATTACCTGATGCATATAACGAAGCAGTAAAGGAAACTAACATTCAACCTGTAGATCAACCTAAGATTGATATTAAGAGTATGGAAAAGGGTCAACCATGGGTATTAACTGCTGAAGTTGAGGTTATGCCAGAAGTTAAATTAGGTGAATACAAGGGTATGGAAGTTCCTGCTCAAGACACCACTGTTACTGATGCTGATGTTGATAATGCACTTGAAACTAAGCGTCAACAACAAGCTGAACTTGTATTAAAAGAAGATAAGCCAGCCGAAAAGGGTGACACTGTTGTTATTGATTACAAGGGTAGTGTTGACGGTGAAGAATTTGATGGCGGCTCAGCTGAAAACTACTCACTAGAATTAGGTTCAGGCTCATTTATTCCAGGTTTTGAAGATCAATTAATCGGTCACAACGCTGATGAAGATGTTGATGTAAATGTTACCTTCCCAGAAGATTACCACGCTAAGAATCTTGCTGGCAAGGATGCACTTTTCAAGGTTAAGATTCACGAAATCAAGGAAAAGCAATTACCAGAACTTGACGATGATTTCGCTAAGGATGTTGACGAAGATGTTGATACTTTAGCTGAATTAAAGGAAAAGACTAAGAAGCAACTTCAAGAAGAAAAGGATAACCAAGCTAAGGCTGCTATTGAAGATGCTGCTATCAATAAGGCTGTTGCCAATGCAGAAATCCAAGATATTCCACAAGCAATGTTAGATGATGACACTAATCGTCAAATGCAACAATATTTAGCAGGAATGCAACAACAAGGTATCAGTCCTCAAATGTACTTCCAAATTACTGGTACAAAGGAAGAAGATTTGAAGAAGCAATTTGCTAATGATGCTGCTCAACGTGTAAAGACTAACCTTGTCTTAGAAGCAATTGTTGACGATGCTAACTTAGATGCTACTGATGAAGAAATTGCTAAAGAAATTTCTGACCTTGCAAAGCAATACGGTATGGAAGAAGATGCTGTCAAGAAGGCATTATCTAAAGACATGTTAATGCATGATATTAAGATCCGTAAGGCTGTTGACTTAGTTGCCGATTCAGCAAAGCAAGTTAAGGATGACGAAAAGTCTGACAAGTAATTTGTTAAATAATTACTAATCAATGAGGCTGGAAGAAAACAGTAGTTTTCTTCCAGCCTCGCTATTTTAATCAAATATTAGTAAGATAAAGTAGAAAATAATTTACTGAGTAATTTAGTCGAAATTAAACAGTAATTTTGTTATGATGTTTTAATAAGTCTTAGAGGAGGTTCATTTATGTTTGAAGATACCACTGGTATGGATTCAGTTCACTGTTCATTTTGTGGAAAGTCCCAAGATGAAGTGAAAAAAATTGTTGCTGGTCCTGGCGTCTATATTTGTAACGAATGTGTTGACCTTTGTAAACAAATTATTGATCAGGAATTAGCAGAAGATGAAGCTAAAAAAGCTTTCCGTGTGCCAACTCCAGGAGAGATTGTTAACGAACTGGATGACTATGTAATCGGTCAAGGTGATGCTAAAAAAACATTAGCAGTTGCTGTTTATAACCACTATAAGCGGGTTAATGCAATGATGAGTGGCGATAATAATGATACAGAACTTCAAAAGAGTAATATTGCTGTAATTGGTCCAACTGGTTCTGGGAAGACCTATCTTGCCCAATCACTTGCTCGAATTCTAAATGTTCCGTTTGCAATTGCAGATGCTACAACTTTAACTGAAGCTGGATACGTTGGTGAAGACGTTGAGAATATTATCCTTAAATTACTTCAGGCTGCTGACTTTGATGTAGAACGTGCTGAAAAAGGAATCATTTACATTGACGAAATTGATAAAATTGCAAAGAAGAGTGAAAATGTATCAATTACGCGTGATGTTTCTGGAGAAGGGGTTCAACAAGCTCTTTTAAAGATTCTTGAAGGAACAATTGCTAATGTACCACCTCAGGGAGGACGTAAGCATCCACAGCAAGAATTTATCCAAGTCGATACAAAGAATATCCTCTTTATTGTTGGAGGAGCCTTTGATGGAATCGAAACAATTGTTAAGGAACGACTCGGTGATAAGACAATTGGATTTGGAACAGACTCACGAGAAGCTGAAGAGGTTACGGATAAAAATATTTTGCAACATGTTATCCCAGAAGACCTTCTTAAGTTTGGCCTAATTCCAGAATTTATTGGACGATTACCTGTGATGACTGCTCTTGAAAAACTTGATGAAGACGATCTTGTTCGAATCCTTACTGAGCCAAAGAATGCGTTAGTTAAGCAATATCAAGAGTTAATCCGCCTTGATGGAAGTAAGTTGACATTTACCGATGGTGCATTACGAGCAATGGCACAACTAGCAATTAAGCGGAATACAGGTGCTCGTGGTCTCCGTTCGATTATTGAAGATGTGATGCGGGATGTAATGTTTGACTTGCCAAGTCGTAAAGATGTAGAAAAGGTAATTATTGATAAACGATGTGTAACGCAACATACAGAACCTCGTTATGTTTTAAAGGATGAGAAAGCTTCTTAATGAAATGAGGTAAGCAAATGGAAGTTCACAATGTAGATTTAACAATCAGTGCCGTAAGTGATGAACAATATCCTAAAACAAATATTCCAGAAATTGCTTTAGTTGGTCGTTCAAATGTTGGGAAGTCATCGTTGACAAACGTCCTAATCAATCGTCGCAATTTTGCTCATACGTCTAGCCAGCCAGGCAAAACTCAGACATTAAATTTCTATGACGTTGAAGATAAGGTATATTTTGTCGATGTTCCAGGATATGGGTATGCTAAAGTCTCGAAAAAAGAGCGAGAACGATTTGGAAAAATGATTGAACAATACTTAACCCAACGTGAACAATTGCGCGGAGTTATTCAATTGGTTGATGCACGGCATGAACCAACCCCTGATGATGTAAATATGTATAATTGGTTACAATATTATAATATTCCAACACTAATCGTAGGGACGAAGATTGATAAGGTAAAACGGAGTGCATGGAATCGACAACTAAGTCTTATCAAAAAGACCCTTGCTGTTGAGAATGCAACACCGATTATTCTATTTTCAGCTACAGAGAAAAAGGGTAAAAATGATGTTTGGCAGTGGATTGAAGAGCGAATGGGGAAGAACTAAGTTGGATTTTAATGAATACCAAAATGCAGCAAAACGAACCTTATATGGGAATGAACAAGTTTTAACAAATTGTGCATTAGGATTAGCTGGTGAGTCAGGACAAGTCGTTGATTTAGTAAAAAACTATACTTTTCGTAGTCGAAAATTAGATCGTAAGGAACTAATCCACGAAATGGGTGATGTCTTATGGTATTTATCTCAAATTGCAGAATGGGCCGATATTCCATTTGAAGAGGTTGCCAAAGCAAATATTGAGGAGTTAAATCAGCGCTATCCGACTGGTTTTAAAAAGCAAGATTAAAAAATAGAGAGTGGGAAATAACCTCCTCGACAAGGCGGTTGGCTAAGTTAGAACGATGATTAGCACGGCACGGGCTGATTGTCGTTCGTACTTAGACTCGAGCCTTGTGGTTATTTTCCACGTTATCTTTCTATTGTTCATAAAAGTAGTGGAGGCTGAGAGAAAACAAAAGTTTTCTCTCAGCCTCCCTTGTATTATTTCTTTTCTTTATCTTTGCTATCTTTTTCTTTTTTATCGTCATTTTTTTTAGTTGCTTTTGGTTTTTTAGGGTCAACCGCAAATTGATCAAATAATTTATCAAGCTGTTCGCTTCTTCTAGTAACTAATCCCATTTTTTTAGCTCCTTTTTTACATTTGACAAAATGCTAGCATAAATTTTGCTAAATGTACAATTATTTCTAAACACTTTCTTTGCCTTAATGATGATTTTTCAGATATAATATATTGTTAGATAATTTTTCGGAGGGATTTTGCGATGGCCAGTGAACATTTAGAACATAAACTAGCATTGTTACCTGATAAGCCAGGTTGCTACCTGATGAAAAACATTAATGATCAGATAATTTATGTTGGTAAAGCTAAAAATTTAAAAAATCGGGTTCGCTCTTACTTTAAAAGTAGTCACACCGGTAAAGTAGCTAAAATGGTTTCGGAAGTTGCAGACTTTGAAACCATTGTGACTTCGACTAATAAAGAGTCATTCTTACTTGAAATAACGCTGATTCAAAAACATCAACCTTATTTCAACATTAAATTAAAAAAGGGAACTGGTTATCCCTACATAAAAATAACAAATGAGCGGGATCCGCAAATTAAGATCGTTAGTAAAATAAAAAAAGACGGGGGATATTATTTTGGCCCCTATCCTAATGTCTATGCTGCAGAAGAGACAATGCATTTTATTCAAAAGGTCTACCCATTGCGCCGCTGTAATGGGTATCAAGGCCGTCCATGTTTGTATTATCATATGGGGCAGTGTTTAGGAGCTTGTTTTAAAGAAGTTCCTAAGAGTGACTACGAAGAGCAAATTAAGAAAATTAAGTCATTTTTAAACGGCAATACAGCGACAGTTAAGCAACAGTTAACCAAAAAGATGCAACGAGCAGCGGAAAATATGGAGTTTGAACGAGCGGCTGAAATTCGCGACCAGCTTCACTATATTGAAGTGACGGTTGAAAAACAAAAGATTATTTCAAATGATAAGACCCCTCGTGATTTATTTAATTTCTATATGGATAAAGGGTGGCTTTCTATTCAAATTTTCTTTATCCGGCAAGCGCGGTTAATGAAACGAGAAAAACGCCTATTTCCAATCGTGGATACAGCAGTCGAAGAAATGACTAGCTTTATTCTCCAATTTTATAATCGTCGCAATAATATTTTACCTCACGAAATTCTCCTTCCCAAAGGTCTCCCCAATAAGGAAATAAGTGAAATACTAGGAGTACCGGTTAGGACACCTGTTCGTGGTGAAAAACGGGACCTTTTAGCAATGGCACATGAAAATGCTCAGTTGTCTTTAGATGAAAAATTTCGACTGCTTGAGATGGATCAAAGTAAGACTACTGGTGCGATGAAAGAGATTACGGATGCCCTTGGACTTCCAGAAGGTCACCGGATTGAAGCATTTGATCATTCGCATATTCAAGGGGCTGACCCTGTTAGTGCAATGGTTGTATTTGTTAATGGCGAACCGGCTAAAAATTTTTACCGTAAGTATAAATTGAAAACGGTGATTAATCATGCTGACGAAGCTGCCAGTACCCGTGAAGTTATTCGGCGGAGGTATTCGCGTCTCTTAAAAGAAAACAAGCCAATGCCGGATATGATTTTTATGGATGGTGGCGAAATTCAGATGGATGCGGCCAAAGATATTTTAGAGAATGAACTTGGTCTCGATATTCCTGTAATAGGGATGGTAAAGAATGATAAACACCAAACTGCTGATTTATTGTTCGGGGATGATGATCACCATATTAATTTGAATCCACGTAGCCAAGGCTTTTACTTAGTTCAACGCATTCAAGATGAGGTTCACCGGTTTGCGATTACTTTCCACCGGCGCGTTCATACCAAGCATTCGTTGAGTTCGCGTTTGGATGAAATTAAGGGAGTGGGACCGCGGACTCGGACGAAATTACTTAAAAAATATGGATCAATTACCAAAATTGCTCAAGCATCAGTTGATGAAATCCATTCGCTAGGAATTAATCGACCTACTGCCCAGTTAATCAAGGTTTCATTGCAGAAAAATGCTGAGGTGGCTAAGGGTAGTAGCCATGATTGATTTTTGACAGGCTTGTAAATTTTAAATATACTAAATAATATACTAAAGAACGGAGACAATCATTATGAATATGTTTGTTGATCAAATAAAAATTGAAGTACATGCAGGTAAGGGTGGCGATGGAATGGTGGCATTTCGTCGTGAAAAATATGTTCCTAATGGTGGCCCAGCTGGTGGCGATGGTGGCCGTGGTGGTAGCATCATTTTAAAAGTTGATGAAGGATTACGGACTTTAATGGATTTCCGCTATCATCGAATTTTTAAAGCTAAAAATGGTGGCAATGGGATGAGTAAACAGATGACTGGTCCAAGTGCAGAAGATACAATTATTGCTGTTCCCCAAGGCACTACCGTTAGGGATCTTGATACCGGTGAGATTATTGGTGATCTTGTTGAAAAAGACCAAGAATTAGTAGTGGCTAAAGGTGGCCGTGGTGGTCGCGGCAACATTCACTTTGCTAGTGCTAAAAACCCTGCTCCTGAAATTGCTGAAAATGGTGAACCAGGAGAAGACCATTACTTAGAATTAGAATTAAAGATGCTTGCTGATGTCGGATTAATTGGTTTCCCGTCTGTTGGAAAGTCAACTTTATTATCAGTCGTAACCGGTGCTAAACCTAAAATTGCTGCTTATGAATTTACGACATTAACCCCTAATCTCGGAATGGTAATGTTACCGGATGGTCGTGACTTTGCAATGGCCGATATGCCTGGTTTAATTGAGGGAGCATCGAAGGGTGTGGGTCTTGGCTTGAAGTTCTTACGGCACATTGAACGTACACGCGTTCTTCTTCACCTGGTTGATATGAGCAGTGAAGATCCTCATCAAGCAATTGAACGTTACCGGCAAATTAATAAGGAGCTTGCCAATTACGATCCTGAGCTGTTAAAGCGACCACAAATTGTAGTTGCGACGAAGATGGACTTGCCAAATTCTGCCGATAACTTAGCTACTTTTAAGGCTGATTTGACAGCGGATAAGACTTTGGAAAAGCAGCCAGAAATTTTCCCGATTTCAGCGGTTACTCATCAAGGTGTCCAACAATTAATGCAATTAACTGCTGATCTCTTAGATAAGACGCCAGCGTTTGATAGTGAGAGTCATGACAAAGAATTAGTCGTTGAATATCGTGCTGCTGCTCCTGACAAGAAGGATGAAGCGGACTTTACCATTACCAAGGATGAAGACGGTACCTGGGTATTAGGTGGTGAAAAACTTATTCGGTTATTTAAGATGACTGATTTAACTCATGAAGAAAGCCAATTACGCTTTGCACGTCAACTTCGCCATATGGGAGTTGATGATGCATTAAGAGCTAAAGGTGTGCAAGATGGCGATCTTGTAAGAATTGAAAAATTTGTTTTTGAATTTATTCAATAAAATTATACGTAACAAAGGTAGGAAAAATATAAATGCAACTTGAATTTTTAGGAACAGGCGCTGGTTCCCCAAGTAAGCAACGTAATGTAGCGAGTGTTGCATTACGGTTGTTAGAAGAACGAAATGCAATTTGGCTATTTGATGTGGGGGAAGCTACCCAACATCAAATTCTCAATACGACAATTAGGCCGCGAAAGATAGAAAAAATCTTTATTACTCATTTGCATGGCGATCATATCTTTGGTTTACCCGGTTTACTAAGTTCCCGCTCTTTTCAAGGAGGAACCGAGCCATTAACTATCTATGGACCATTAGGAATAAAGCGATATGTTCAGACTTCTTTGCAAGTAAGTGAGTCACGCCTCAGTTATCCTTTGCATTTTGTTGAAATAACAGATGACGGGGAACTATTTAATGATCATGGCTTCAAAGTGATTGCACGAAAGTTAGATCATAAAATTGCTTGTTTTGGATACCGAATTGAAGAAGCAGATCATCCGGGAGAATTACAGGTTGAAAAATTACGAGAACAAAAAGTACCATCTGGGCCAATTTACGGTCAACTAAAAGCTGGGAAAACGGTTACTCTTCCAGATGGCAGAGTACTAAATGGTCATGACTTTATTGGTACCCCTCAACCTGGGCGTATTATTGCAATTTTAGGCGATACTAGACAAACAAAGAATGCAATTTTGTTGGCGCAAAACGCGGATGTATTAGTGCATGAAAGTACTTTTGCTAAAGATGAGACGAAGATGGCACGTAATTATTATCATTCAACTAGCAAACAAGCAGCTGAAATTGCGAAAAAAGCTGGTGTTAAAAAATTATTGTTAAATCATATTTCAGCACGCTACACCGGTAAAGCAGCTTATCAATTGGCATATCAAGTTCGTAATATTATTCCTGATACTCGAGTTGTTAATGATTTTGATGTGATTGATATTCCGTTCAAAAAATGAAAAGAGATGGCAAAAGATGCTGAGAAGAGTAAAGACGTTACGTTTTCTGCGAAATGAAGTTGTATTAATTACTGGCGGTTCCAGTGGAATCGGCAAAGAGCTGGCTTTTGAGGCAGCTCGTCGTGGTGCAATCGTTGTTGTTGCTTCTCGTAATCTTGAGAAGTTACAAGAGGTAGCCAAAAAATGTTTAATTTTATCAGGGCGGCCAGCATTTGCTTATCAGTTGGATGTTACCGACCCTGATCAGATTGATGATGTGCTTTCGAAGGTTCAACATGAAGTAGGAGGAATCGATGTATTAATTAATTCTGCTGGGCTTGGTGACTTTATTCCCGTCGTTAAGGAATCTTACCGCTCAATGGAAAAAATGGTACATACAAACCTCTTAGCTTTAATGTATATTAGTCGGTGTGTAGCTAAACAAATGATGGATCAAGGGTATGGGGCCATTATTAATATGGGTTCATTAGCTGGTAAATTGCCTACACCAAATAGCGCTGTATATTCAGCAACGAAGGCTGGGGTAATCCAGTTTGATAACGTTTTACGAATGGAAGTTGCTGATTATGGTGTCCAAGTCTTGACAGTCAATCCTGGTCCAATTGATACGCCTTTCTTTGATAAAGCGGATAATGATTATACATATCGGGCACATTTGCCAAAATGGATGTTTATCTCTCCTGAAGACTTAGCTCGACGAATTTGGAATAATGTCGGGTATAAGACAAGGGAAATTAATGTTCCAGGATATGTGGCTTATCTTGGCTGGGCTTACCAAGTTATTCCCGGTTTAGGTGACTGGGCAATTAAGAAATTTTTTGATTTCCAACAAGATAAGAAGAACTTATAACATGCTCCCTTATTTTCGAGAAATTGCAGAATTTAGCAGTTCCGTTCAAAAAATGAAAGGGGCAAAATAAAAGAGACTGAGTTTATCCCAGCCTCTTGTTTAATTTTGGCGTTGAAATGGTGGTTAATTTTAAATGATTGATGCAAAATTTAAGTGGGAACTTGCCGATAATGCTTCCTCAGCAACTGTTGATAATCTTGAAAAAGAGTTAGGCATTTCTAGAATATTAGCAACCTTATTAGCTCAGCAAGGAATCGATTCAACCGAACAAGCAAAAAAATTCTTTGAACCATCGATGGAAGAGATTCATGATCCAACCTTATTGCATGATGTGGATAAAGCAGTTGAGCGAATTGAGCAGGCAGTTGAAAAGCAAGAACAAATTACTATTTATGGTGATTATGATGCTGATGGAATTACTAGTACATCTTTAATGTATGAAACCTTATTATCCGTCGGTGCTAATGTTAATTATTATGTTCCAAATCGGTTTACAGATGGATATGGGCCTAACATGGACGCTTACCAACGCCTTATTGATAATGGTACCCAGCTTTTTATCACGGTGGATAATGGCGTTAGCGGAAAAAATGTTATCGATAAGGTAATGGCAGCAGGAGTAGATGTTGTAATTACTGACCACCATGAGTTGCCTGCTGACTTGCCTAATGCTGTTGCGATCGTTCACCCTCGCTATCCTGGTAGTAATTATCCTTTTCCTGATTTGTCAGGCGTTGGTGTTGCCTTTAAGGTGGCCTGGGCTTTAACTGGTGAGTTTCCTGTTGAAGAACTGGACTTAGTTGCAATTGGTGAAATAGCTGATGTAGTAAACGTGACGGATGAAAATCATGCGTTAATTTCCTATGGCATTCAGCAACTACGGCAGGGGATGCGTCCCGGATTAACGGTTTTAATGAAATTAGCTGATATTAAAGCTAATAATCTAACTGATCAGGATATTGGATTTGGAATTGCACCACGGCTAAATGCGCTTGGCCGAATTGCTGATGCTAATGATGGAGTTAAGCTGCTGACGAGTTTAGATGAGAATGAATCACAAAAATTAGCTAAAGAGGTAGATCAGGCTAATAAAGAACGTCAGAACCTAGTTGCTGAGATTATGAAAGAAGCAGGAAAACAGGTTAATAGCTCAGCTAACCAGCAGAAAAGGACCTTATTAATTGTTGGGAAAGGTTGGCATCAAGGTGTATTAGGAATTGTTGCCAGTCGGATTATGAATGAGACCGGAAAGCCAACAATTGTCGCATCAACTGATCAAAATAATCCAACCCTAATAAAAGGATCTGGTAGAAGCGTTGACAGTTTTAACCTGTTCAATGCCTTGGAGGCTCATCGTGAACTTTTTACAACATTTGGTGGGCACCCTGCTGCTTGTGGTCTTTCTTTTGATTCGAAAAATATTGTACCTCTGCAAATAGCCTTGGAAGAAGAAGCGGTCAAACAAAAATTTGATCCAACGGTAAAGCAACCTCTTCCAATCGCAATGAAACTTGCACCAGCTGATGTTACCCAACAGTTATATAACGATATTCAACGGGTTGCTCCATTTGGTCCAGGAAATATGGAACCGGTTTTTGAATTAAATAACGTTAAAGTTGTCGATGTCAAAACAATGGGACAGGAACACCAGCATTTAAAATTTTCGATTGTAAGTGATAAGAAAAATCTAACAGTCGTCGCTTTTGGTCAAGGAAATTTGGCAACGCTATTATCCGCACCAACCGGACAAATTAATTTAGCCGTTAAAGTTAGTCTTAATGAGTGGCGTGGTAAAAAAAGTGTCCAACTGATGTTAGAAGATCTCCAAATTAATGGAACGGTAATTATTGATGAACGAACGAATAAACTAACTCCTCAGCTTTTTAGTTCTTCAGATTATTACATTGTAAGAGAGCCAAGATTGCGAGAAAATATTGCGCCCCATGTGGCTCCTGGCTATACTTTATCGATCGAAGAAGCAATTAAGACTGATTTTTCTGGTCAACAAGTAACGCTGGTTGACTGCCCATCTAGTGAAGAAATGCTAAAACGGATTTTTGCAGAGGATGAAGGAGAACCAGCAACTATTCGCTTATTACTGTATCAGCAAAAAAGTGCCTATTTAGCTGGACTTCCAACACGGAATGATTTTGCACAGCTTTATCGATTTATTTATAAGCAAAAAGAATTAAAATGGCCAATGCAAGCTAAAGCAGTTAGCAATCATTTAAAGATTAATATGGATCGATTAAATCTAATGATTCAAGTGTTTTCTGAAGCGGGATTTGTTACAATAAAAGATGACGTGTTAAAGTTTAATGAGCCAACTAATAAGACTGATTTAACGCAAACTAAACGTTATCAAAAACAATTAGCACAATATAAAGTTGAACAACAGTTGCTTTTTAATGATGCGGCAACCGTTGCTAAATGGCTATTGGAATATCTAAATTTAGAGTAAGGAGACTATTTATCTCATGGCTTTAGACCTTTATAAATACGTAGCTAGTGTTCCTGATTATCCAGAAAAGGGTGTTATTTTTCGGGATATTTTACCGTTAATGGCTGATGGAGCTGCATTTAAGCAAGCTACTGACGAATTAGTTGATTATGCTAAGGATAAAAAGGTAGATATGGTAGTAGGACCAGAAGCGCGAGGCTTTATTGTTGGATGTCCTATTGCTCGTGAATTAGGTGTTGGATTTGCTCCAGCACGTAAAAAGGGTAAGTTGCCACGAAAAGCAATTAGTGCATCTTATGACTTAGAATACGGAACAGCTACCTTGCAAATGGAAGCCGATGCAATCAAGCCAGGACAACGGGTTCTTGTTGTGGATGATCTCTTAGCTACAGGAGGAACAATCTCTGCAACAATTGATATGGTTGAACAAATGGGTGGTATTGTTGTTGGCTGTGCATTCTTAATCGAATTAAAAGATCTGCATGGTCGCGATAAGCTTACAGATTACGATATGAAGGCATTAATGGAATTTTAATTAGGAGGAGGCTGGGGATACTAGCCTTTTTTCTTTTTAAATTATAGTTGTATATATAAAATGAATGCGGGACAATAACATTACGTTGATAAAAAGGAGCCAGTTAATTTATGATTTTTTTAGTAATAATGGGAGCCCTATTTTTGATTTTGGGTGGTTTTTATCTTGCTAATTCATGGCAACAGTATCGTGAATGGAAAAGCGGGACAATCATTGTTGTATTGAGTATTATTGCAATTGTTTATGGTGTAATTAATTTACCTTATTTTCATCATAATAATTCTGCTAGTTCAAACCAAAGTACTTCATCTTCACAAGTTGCGCGGTCCAGTAGCTTTTCATCATTTTCAAATGGGTTGACAATTGGCAATTCAAGTGCAAATGAAGCACAACAAGAAAGTAAGACAATGGCTGTTTTGCGTCAAATGCAAAAGGGCTACTCAAAATTAGGTTCAGTTGACTATAACGAAGATAGTAAGACATTCCAGATCACACCAACGGATGATAATACGGTTGAAGCATTGAAAGCTTTAGCGCAAGATCCAAGTCAGGCTGAACAAATGGGCTGGTCTAACTTAACTAAGTCGATTAAAAACAATTCAGGGCAAGTAGAAAAAGCATTAGGTGAAGGATATTCAATTAGTATTATGAATCCAAGCGATTCTAGTAAGGCGTTATATACTGCCAAAGACGGCAAAACTACATACGATATTGCTAATTAATAAAACTAAACAATCTAAGATTAGTTCAAGACAGATTGGGGCACTTAATAGGTGTCCTTTTTTGTGTAATAAAAAAGCTGATATACCAACGTTTTAACAACGATTGAATATCAGCAAAACTTTAGATAAAGGAGACAAGGGGATTTGAACCCCTGCACGCTTTTACACGCCTAACGGTTTTCGAAACCGTCCTCTTCAGCCACTTGAGTATGTCTCCATTTCAACTTTATTATTGTAACAAAAAACTTGGCAAGCGTAAAGAGAATATTAATTAAGGAAATAGCTATTTAATAATTTTGCAGAAATAATTTCTTGCTAATATGATATTCTAATATATGATGTAATTTAAAATTTAATTAGGGGATTTTTATGGTAAAAAAATATTATGCAGTAAAAAAAGGTCGTCATCCGGGAATATATAAAACTTGGGCTGAATGTCAGAAGGAAGTTAATGGATATCCGAATGCTAAGTTTAAAAGCTTCTTAACGCTTGAGGGTGCTAATGAGTGGCTTCAGGCTACGGGAAATACCGTAACATCGACTAAAGCAGTTGCTTATTCTAACAATATTCTTGTTTATACTGATGGAGGCTCCCGTAATCATGGCAATAAGTTAGGGCAGCATGTTAAGGCAGATGATAAAGCGGCATGGGCTTATTTTATTCAAACTAAGGATCGAGCTTATACAGGAACTGCTGGCGAATTTGGGGCTACTAATAATAAAATGGAGATTACAGCTTTAATTCAAGCACTAACTAAACTATTAGAACTTGGTTTTCAAGATCAACCAGTTACAGCGATCTTGGATTCACATTACGTACTTGACCCAATTATGAAAGGCTGGTTAACTAATTGGCAGCGTCGAGGATGGTTAACCGCTGGTGGCAAACCGGTAGCAAATCAAAAGCTATGGGAAGAAATAGTTTCCCTTTTACCTCAGTTCCCTAATTTACATTTTGATTGGACTAAGGGTCATGCAACGAATGCTGGAAATAATAAGGTCGATGAATTACTAAATAAGACTATGGATCAGTTATAATTATTTGACAAGAGGATGATAAGAAATGAGAATTGGTATTGACAAAATGGCTTTTGCAACAACAAATGATTATTTAGATCTTGTTGAATTAGCAAAAGAACGCGGCGTAGATCCTAATAAATTTACCATTGGAATTGGACAAGATTTACAGGCAGTTGTACCGCCTACGCAAGATATTGTAACTTTAGGAGCTACGGCAGCGAAAAAATTGCTTACTCCTGAACTAGAAAAAAATATTTCAACAGTAATTGTGGCAACTGAGTCAGGGATTGATAATTCAAAAGCAAGTGCAATCTACATTAAACGCTTATTAGGGCTTAATGACTTTGTCAGAACGGTAGAAATGAAAGAGGCGTGTTATTCTGCGACAGCTGCTATCCAATTTGCAAAGGGAGTAGTGGCGCTTAATCCCCAAGAAACTGTATTGGTGATCGCTGCTGATATTGCTCGTTATGGATTAAATACTCCAGGAGAAGTGACTCAAGGAGCTGGAGCAGTTGCAATGCTGATTTCCCAGAACCCCCACATCCTAACCCTTGAAGATACAACTGTTGCTTATAGTAAGGATATAATGGACTTTTGGCGGCCGTTATATGCAACAGAAGCTTTAGTAGATGGAAAATATTCTACTAATGTTTATATTGAATTCTTCCTTCAAACTTTTACCCGTTATCAGCAATTAACTGGGCGAAATTTAGCAGATTTCGCTGCCCTTGCATTCCATATGCCGTTTACTAAAATGGGAAAGAAAGGGTTAGAAGGGTTGCTTAAAGATCGTAATGACGAAGTAGCTCAACGATTACGAACACAATTAACCGCAAGTCAGCTGTTTTCGCGCCAAGTTGGTAACCTTTACACTGGTTCATTATATTTATCATTAATGTCATTGTTACAAAATAGTGACTTAAGAGCTGGAAGCCGAATTGGGTTATTTAGCTATGGCTCTGGTGCAGAGGGAGAATTCTACACAGGAATCTTAGAGGACAGCTACGAGCATTATATGAATAATATTCAAGCAGAACTAAAACATCGTCACCAGGTTTCGGTGGCAGAATATGAAAAACTATTTAGTAGTCAATTAGGAACGAATGATCGAGATATCGAGTTTGATGTTACTAATGATCCATTACCTTTCGTTCTTAAAGGACAAAAAGATCATCAACGGATTTATGAAGTTAAATCATAACCACCCGTCAAACGGGTGGTTTGCACATCGGCTATAAGCCGATAATAAAAGCCGGCGTCTCAAGGCGCTGGCTTTCGCTTTGCTCAAGCCAAAATGCTCTGACTACTTTGCCACCGCTTTAAGCGGTGTTTGTACTACTTCACTTACCCTTAAAAGGGTCCGAATATTCCACACTTGTTAGCTTATCCATTGCTATATCATGTTTCTCTTGATCTCGGATATACTTCTTTATCGTGGATTCATTCAATCCAACTGTACTTACGTAGTAGCCTTCAGCCCAAAAATGTCGGTTCCCATATTTGTATTTTAAGTTTGCATGTCGATCAAACATCATTAATGCACTTTTCCCTTTTAAGTATCCCATAAACTGCGATACACTTAGCTTCGGCGGAATACTTACTAACAAGTGCACATGATCTGGCATCATATGACC
>NZ_JAJGUA010000036.1:0-19849 GCF_020784695.1 Limosilactobacillus secundus | reverse complement strand
TTGGTTGACTCGTCGGTTGCTCAGTCGGTTGAACTGTTGGCTGAGCGGTCGGCTGACTCGTCGGTTGTTCTGTTGGTTGCTCAGTTGGCTGTTCAGTCGGTTGAGCGGTTGGTTGCTCACTTGGTTGACTCGTCGGTTGCTCAGTCGGTTGAACTGTTGGCTGAGCGGTCGGCTGACTCGTCGGTTGTTCTGTTGGTTGCTCAGTTGGCTGACTCGTCGGTTGTTCTGTTGGCTGGGCAGTCGGCTGACTTGTTGGCTGAGCGGTTGGTTGACTCGTTGGCTGTTCAGTCGGTTGAGCGGTTGGTTGTTCACTCGGCTGACTTGTCGGTTGTGCTGGAGTAGCCCGATATGTGACGGTAATTGTTCCTAAATTAGGATTATCCTTATCTGGATCAATTGTCCGGGCATTAACTGCCTTGATGTCAACTTCATCATAGCCAACTTCGCCAGGTGTCTTAGAAATAACTTCACCAAAAGTGGCATCTTTGGCTGTCCATGGATCAGTTTCAAGAATCGTTACCTTACCATCTTTATCGGTAGTTGAGAAAATGTTTCTAGTAAAGGTGGTAGTTTGCTTGTAAGTGTTCTTACCATCTGGAGACCCGTTAACACTTTCAAAGTGAACACCGCCATCTTTAGTTCCACGGTAGACAACAGTTCTAGTGAAGGTCTTTGTTTCCACTTTAACATCAACTTTTGGCAAGTCATGATCTTCGTCCGGACCACTTTCACCCTTGTTCTTTTCATAAACTAATACAAGATCTTCAGGATTATCTGAAGTTGGCTTCAAAGTGATCTCGTTAGCTGTACCACTAATCCAGTGCCAAGTACCAACCATATCATCAGAAGTTGCGTACTTGTCGCCCTTGTTTAAGGTAATGTACTGACGACGAACACCATCCATAGTTTGAGTTTCATGGTTCCATTCAATCTTGCCAGCTTTGGTAGTTGCAACTTGAACGTTCTTACCATTAGCATCCTTGATAGTTTCTGGAGTAGTGGTTTGACCAGTTACAACGTCATAAGCAATCGTACCGTTGAATTCAGTCTTTTGATCGGTTTGACCCATTAAAGTTTGACCGTCAGTTGTATTAGCCTTGTAGAAGATAGTCCGGTGGAATTCTTTATGTAAATCACTTGGGTCTACAATTGGATTGCCCTCTGGATTTTTTGGCACTTCATCAACTGGAGTGTTTGGCGTAATGGTCTTCACTGCGTGCTTCAAGTATACGTATTGATCTTGGACGCCATGGGTTAAAGTTTGCTTACCGAGTAAATCACCCTTGGCATTATCAGATAAACCAACTAAAACATAGCCAGCTTTTTCGTAATCTGCTGGACTCCATAACTTGCTGGTTGCATCTGGAGTATCGCCAACAAAGATACGTTTGCCTTCACCAACGTTTTGTACTAAACGATCAGTAAGTTCATGACCGTCAGTTGGAGCATAAGTAGTCTTATCTTCAACGCCATTAACATCAATGTAGTGAATGTTGTATTGAGCTTTTTGCTTGTAGACCAAGTAACCATCAGCAATCTTATTAGGAGTATCGCTCTTCCAAGTGTCGCTAGTTGGATCGCCATAAGATACTTCACCGTTCTTGTCACTTGAAACTAAGTACCATTCGCCTCCATCAGTTCCACGCTTTGCAGCTTCGGCAGCATCTAAGGTAATAGTTTCTGGAGTTGTAATGGCAGCAAAGTTCTTATTATCTGTTGTCAAGCCAGTACTCTTGTCAGCATTTACAGTCCAAGTAATTGCAGGAACCGGATCAGTATTAGCGGTATCTACAATCCAATCGCCATTTGCATCTTGTTTTGCATTTACGCGGTTGCCTGTTACAGCATCCGTATAGTAAGTACTGCTAGTTAAAGTTACATTTTGTGTAGTATCGTCTTGTAACTGCTTGCCATCCTTAGTATTAGCTACATAGTGAATGGTACGAGTAGCAGTCTTAGTATCAGTATGTGCGACAGCACGGTGAACCAACTTAACTACACGCTTTTTATGTTGCAAATTGCGGTTATTATCATAGACATCTTCAAGTTCATAAGTTAAATCATCTGGATCACTTGAAACTAACGCATAACCATTATCAGTGTAAGCTTTCAAGACATCAGCATAGTTTAAAGATTTACTTGACTTTAAAGTACCTGATGGATCAACGTTAATAGCATTGGTATCATAAGTGTTGTCCTGAGCTTGATAACTATAAGTTTCATACTTTTGGTTTTTATTATTTTTCTTATCCTTTGGGGTAGTGTGTGGCTTGCCAGGGATGTATTCACTGTTTAAATCTACCCGCAATTGTTTACTTGCAGTAAAGTTAGACAAGATAGATGCATTTGCGTCTCCGTTAGTTACATCTTCAAATGTGATATCTACCGGTTGATCGTGATAGTAGTAAATAGTAGTTGTAGCCGGGTTATCAACGTGTTCAATGCTATCTCCTGTTCCTTTATTAAAACTTCCGAGATTAGTGGAATAGGTATCTGGATCATTAATATCCTCACTACCCGTATCCGGCACATCGGGATCAAAAGTATGCCAATTATCTATCTGTTTTACTGGTTCGCCTTCAAATAAAACAGTACCACTTGGTTGCACCTTGGTGGCACTCCCATAATTGTTTAAATTGCCATCTTTATCGGTAATTAAGCCTAAAGCCAAATCAACATATCGGCCATAAATAGTATCATAGATTACTTTATTTTGATCTTTAGTTGTTTTTAAATCATCAGGCACAAGTCGTGTTTCAAAGCTATTAGTATCACTAATTTTTGTAGATGGGCCAGTTGTTGATGGTAAATTACTAAATTGAGGAACCCGTGAATTGTCAATCAAATGTGTAAGAGAAGTTTGAGTGCTATTATATTTCCCATCATTATAATACCCGTTCTTAGTGATCGAATCTGCAGCAGTAGCATTCTTATCATTTTGATTATAATAATACTTAAATTCAACAGTTCGCTTCAACTCGGTCCAGTGATAGACATTCACAACCGAAAGTTGGTGATTAACATAGATATTATAAGTCTTACCGTCTTCAATCGGATCATCTAGATTAATAACTTGTTCATCTTGATCGGCTAATTTATAACCGGCCAATGCAAAATTAGCCTTCTTATAATCAAACCATTTATTATAATCATCAACTAGTTTAACACTTTGATCTTTAGTATATGTCGCTGTTGTCTCATCTCGGAAATGATATCCGCCTAAATCACCATCCGTAAAATCCCCATAAATCACAGGTGAGACTCCAATTGCAGTAGGAAGACCATCTTTATCAGGAACAATTGCAGTACCTTGGTCTTTATAAGCTAATTGCTTTTGGGTATCCGCATCAATTTGCGCCTGAATTGCATCTTTAATTGATAAGCCATCTGTAAATTTTCCAGTGTAGGGGAATGCTACTCCATTACCTTTATTTACATCAGGTGTCTTTGGATCATTAGCTTTATAATCATAAATATTAAGAATTGCCGTAACTTGTTTGGTAGGTTCAGCAGCTTTAGATTCTTTAAGAGCAGAAGCCACTACTGGTTGTGCAGACTGAAGATTCAAAGTAGTAGTTTCTTTAGAATCTTGAGCACTCTTATTAGTAGTTGCAGTTACGTTATTAGATTGATCTTTTTGAACTTGATTACTTTCTTGAGTTGAAGCAATTTTATCTTCAGTAGAATCTTTTGAAGTTTGAGTATCATCTACATTGCTTTCAGAAGTCTTATTTGCTTCAAAATTCACATTATCTTGAGCAGTATGATTGCTTGTAGTTACTTGCTTGTCTTGATTATCTGCATCGCTTGCATTAATAGTCGCAATGCTATTGTCATTTACATTACTATCGGCGTGTGCTACGGTACCCCCGACCATAAATGTCGTTCCTAATAAGACCGACGCAACACCAACACTGAGTTTGCGTAAACCAAATCGTTGCCGTTGTCGTTCCATTTTGCGTACATATTCTTGTGCATTATTTTTAGACATTCAATATCCCCCCATATATTTGTACGTCATAACTTATAATTTATTTTTCGAAAACATTCTAGCACATATTTATCGAATCATAAACACAAAATTATCATTCTATTTATGGCGGAATCACTTTTAAATATACTTTTTCACTTGAGATTGCTATAAAGAAATCGATTTCTCACCCCAGCAAAAAAATACTAGTCAGCAAGTATTCGTCTACTTACTGACTAGTATTTTACTTAAAATTAGCAATTAGCTTATAGATTGGTTGGCCTTTCGCCGCAAATTTTTGCTCATATTCTGTCTCAATGTTATGTTCATTTTCTTCGCTGTGGTGCAGGTCTAACCAGACACCATCAAAGATCATCCCATAGTTATTCATGCTTTCCAAGGAGAATTCAAAGAGACCCATGTTATCAGTCTTCAATTCAATTGCCCCTTGATCTTGGAGGATCTGCTGATAGGTTGCTAAGAAGGTCTTGTAGGTCAACCGCCGTTTAGCATGGCGTTTCTTCGGCCATGGATCAGAGAAGTTAAGGTACATCTTTGCAACTTCCCCATCTTCAAAGTATTCTTGCAAGTCTTCCCCATCCCCACAAATTAATTGCAAGTTTGGCAAGTCTTCCTCGAGCGCTTTTTTAAGGGCGATTGCCGCAACGGTCCGCTGAATCTCCAGACCGATAAAGTTGATTTCTGGATGAGCCTTCGCCATGCCAATGATAAATTGCCCTTTTCCCATCCCCACTTCTAAGTGAAGGGGTTGTTCTTTGGCAAACCGTGATTGCCACTTACCCTTAAATTGAGTAGCATCATCAATCATTAGTTCGGGATGGGCAGCAATTAATGGATCAGCCCACTTTTTATGTTTAACACGCATAAATTAAAATCCTCATTTCATTAGTTTTTTGACTCTGACGTTGAAGTAGAAGCGACTTAATAAGACCACTTCCACTGCCGCAATAATAAGATTAATTACCATCTGGCCGACATTCAACTGCCAACCGATACTAGCAAGAGCGATCAGTAGTGCTTCAAGCGCCGTCACCTTGGCTAATAGCTGCTTGAAGTCTACCTGTTGCTGGCTAGCAGGGATCGGATAGATATGGGTAAAGACATTCGATTCATACTGGTCATAGAGTGGCATCAGCTGGGTCGCGATCAGGTAAATAAAGAGCACGACCACCACGGTACTCAGCCAACCTGCTGGCAGTAAGAAGACAATCAACATTCCTAGCAGGGTCAACCGACTGACAATCCCGCTCACTTCGGTACTCCGGACAAATGCGCGGGCGTATAAGTAAGACCATGGTTGACCATCCTTGCTTAACCAGCGGATCAGGCCATCTGCCCACTTTCGCCGTTTAGTATTTCCTTGAACACTTGGCACATCAGTAAAGAGGTTAAAGAAACGGTAGACACTGTACATCCGGTCTTGTTCCGCCTTGACGGCAATCCGCCAATTAACAGCGAGATCACGATAGTAGACAATTACTGCTAAGTACAAAAGCACCGCCACAACAAGACCGACATAGGGATTAACGAGCCACATTGCGATTGAAGCGAGCAGCGGGTTTACCCAGTATTCTAGCCGAGTTCGCCACTGTTGATTACCCCAGCGCAAACTCAATGATTTACGAGCTACATGCATCCAATCGGCCTTATTAACAATGGCAACTAAAAAGATCGTCACAATCTCGGCACTGCTGAGCTTTTCTGTCGTTAACGCAAACGGCAAGGCAATAAAGGCACCGACCACCGTCATTATCTCCGCTAAGATTAAGCTATACCAGGTTGCCTGGTTAAGGTAACGATGGATTCCTTCAACTTGCGGCAAGAGAAAAATCGGGTCTGGCTTTTTGATCAGCGTTGCAAGGCGACCAATTTGGGCGATGACAGTAAACCAGCCGATCAAGATCAACCGGGTCCACCATTCATGCGGTCCCAAGGTTGGCAGCCATTGAGAATACCCATACGCTAAGGCTCCGAACAGGAAAAACAAGGCGATGACAAAGTGGTCATTGAAGACTAGTCGCCAGTAACGCAAGAGAAGCATGAAGTGTTGACTACGACGCTTGCTAAATAACTTATTCATCACGATCACCCTTTGCAAGATGTAAGTAAATCTCATCTAAGGATTCACCAGCATGATCACCAGCGGCTCGTAATTCTTCTAAGGTTCCATGTGCCCGGACCTTTCCATCTGCCAATAAGACAAAGCGATCACAGTAACGTTGCGCTGTATCAAGGACGTGGGTCGACATTAAAACCGCGACCCCCTCCTTTTTCTTTTGCTCGATCAGGTCTAACAAATCATGAACAGCCAAGGGATCCAGCCCATAAAATGGTTCATCAATGATCAATAGCTTGGCCTTCGTCATAAAGGCGCAGCAGATCATTACCTTTTGCTTCATCCCTTTAGAAAAGTTAGCGGGGAACCAATCGAGTTTATTATCTAGCCGAAAAAGTTTTAGTAGCTTTGTCGCCCGTTGCCAAGCCTGGTCATGATCGAGTTCATAGGCCATGATTGTCAAATCAATGTGTTCACGAAGCGTTAATTCATCGTAAAGAATGGGCGTTTCGGGAACATAGGCGATCTGCTTTTTATACTCTTCTGGCTTGGTTTGGATAGTAAGACCGTTAATCTTAATTGATCCCGAAAATGGTCGCAATAAGCCGATAACGTGATTTAGCGTTGTTGACTTTCCGGCACCGTTTAGACCGATCAGACCAACTAGCTCGCCTGGTTGCACATCAAAACTGACATCCTTTAGTACAGGAATCTGTGAATATCCACCAACAAGTTTATTTATCTCTAAAGCCATTATTCATCCCTTCTTATTGATTGCTTAGTCATATCTTTTTATTATATCATAGGTTATTTCTTCTACTAAATCATGCAAGAGCACGAATTTTTCGGTATACTTAGAATAAGTTTAATCTTCAAAAGGAGCGATTAATATGGACGATAATTGTATTTTCTGCAAAATCATTAACGGTGAGATTCCTAGCTACACAGTCTATGAAGATGATGTCGTAAAGGCTTTCCTTGATATTTCACAAGGGACACCTGGTCACACCCTGGTCATCCCGAAGAAACATGTTCCCGATTTATTTGCCTACGATGCTGAGCTCGCTGCCCAAGTATTTGCTCGTATTCCAAAGATTGCGCGGGCAGTGAAGGCTTCTAACCCAGCCATTAAGGGAATGAACGTGGTTAACAACAATGGTGAGGTTGCTTACCAATCAGTCTTCCACTCCCACTTCCACTTGATTCCTCGGTACACTAGTGATGATGATTTTAAGATGATTTTTAAGGACAATTCTGGTAACTACAACGATGAAAAGTACAAAAAAATCCAACAATCAATCATCGATCAAATGAAAGAAGACTAGTTATGCAACGGCTAAAAGAAATTCAAGAAGAATTCAAACGGCTCAGCACCGAAGTTTCACAGTTGAAGAACAGCATCGATGAACTACAAGCTGCCATCCCAGGTGTGCAAAAGTTTATTAACGATGTTGAACGTGATGTTAAGAAGTGGAAGTTTAAGACTGAACCCCGGCTGAACCGTATTCAGATTATTCTGGATGTGCTCAAGATTGATTCAGATGAAAAGAAGAAGTAAAAAATAAGGAAGTGGAAAATAACCTTCTCGACAAGGCGGTTGGCTAAGCTAGAACGATGGTTAGCACGGCACGGGCTGATTATCGTTCGTACTTAGACTCGAGCCTTGTGGCGACGCGAAGCTAGTGCCACGTTATCTTACTATTATTCGGTAAATGAGTAGAGGATGAGAAAAAACTTTTGTTTTTTCTCATCCTCTTATTTTTATACCCTATTTTACTTGTTTGAGCTAGCACTACTGCTGTTATTGCTGGAGCTGCTTGCAGTTGCGTTTGAGTTAAGGTAATCATCAAGAATATTCTTAACATCGTTTTCCTTGATTGAAACGTTACCCTTCTTCAAGACATTTGAAACAACCTTCCGCATAAAGTTTTGGTTGTTCATGTTTTCTTGAACAATTTGGTTCTTCAAGTCATTGATGTGTTGACTCTTCTTACCCTTAGCTGGGTGTTCGATCATGTAAATTACTTGGTAACCGTCATCAGTCTTGACTGGAGTCGTAGTATATTCACCAGTCTTCAACTTAAAGGCAGCCTTCTTGTAAGCGGAGTCAAGTTGGTTGTCAGTATTATCAAAGGCTGGAAGCTTACCACCGTTGTTCTTAGTTTGACTATCAGTTGACTTGGACTTTGCAAGCTTCTTGAAAGTCTTGTACTTGTTGCTGGAGTCATTTAATTGGTTAATGATATCTTCAGCATCGGACTTACTACCAACAAGGATCGTCGCGGTTTGAACTTTAGGTTGGTACTTGGTCCATTGCTTATTGATCTGCTTAGTAGTGATGTGGGAGTAGTGACGAGCAGCGGCAGTCAAGAGTAAGTTTGACCGAATTTGTTGCTTCAATGACTTTTCAGTTAAGTTTTGACTTTGAAGGTAAGCATTAAAGTCTGAACCGTACTCACTCTTGTAGGTATTGTATTGCGCATTAACTTGCTTATCACTGACTTCTTTACCGTATTGCTTCTCCAAGACCTTATCTAAGATCATTTGTTGAAGCACTTGCTTACCAGCACTGGTTTGCTTCATGCTGCTGTAGTATTCACTCTCAGTGATTTTACCACCGCTAGTAGTAGCGACTGCTTTATTTCCACAGGCAGCAAGCGGCATCATCAATGCGGCTCCTGCAATGATAGCAATTAACTTTTTGGATTTCATGTAAGAAACACATCCTTAAACAAAATATTTTTTCGATAACTTCACTCATCCAATATACCACACTTATTTTTTCGTGCCAGTCTCCTAAATAAATGTTTATACCATCTTCATAATTTATTCACGTTTTAATGCTTGCAAGTCGAGAATTTTAACGTCAAGGTCCTTAATTCGGTCATCAGCTGTAAAATAGATAACTTGATTCTTCTCAGCAATTTTTTCTAGCAAGGCCAGCATTCGTTGTCGACGAACGTTATCAAAATTAACAAACCCATCATCAATAATCACCGGGAAATTAGCTTGGTCACTCATCACGGTGACAAAGCCAAGGCGGAGAGCAATATATAATTGTTCAGCCGTTCCCTGCGACAATTCTTCCACTAAAAAGACTTCTTGATCCTTTCGCACCACCTTGACCCCATCTGCCGTTAAGTCGATCTGGGAATAGCGGTGATCAGTAAGCAAGGCAAAATATTGCTCCGCCTGACGAATGATTGCAGGGTAACGATCAGATGAAGCTCCTGCAAGGGCCTTATTAACCCACTGAATCGCCAATTGGTACCTTAACCATTCTTGTACTTCACGCCAAATCTTAGCGGCTAGGTTGGCCCGTTCTTGTTCCAGATTGCTGAGGGTTCCATCTTTAACTAAGCTATCAATTTCAACTTTATCTTTTTGAATCTCCTCGTGGGTACGAGAGATTGTTCGGGTGAGCTGATCAAGCTGGTGTCGAGACTTCGATAAAGCCGTTATTAGCTCATCTCTACTTGCGTATGCGGCAAGGGCTTGGCGGTCTTCTGCGGTCAATTGTTGTCCATAGGCATCTGATGCTAAGGCTTGTGATTGTGCTGCAGAGCGATTTGCTAAGTACTGGGTAAACTGATTATCATCATGGACCCCAGCTTGCTGGTAAATCGCCATTTTTTGCTGGTGAATTTTATTGTAGTCTTGATTGATTCGGGCTAAATTGTTAGCAATCGTTGCTTTTTCCCGGGTATTCGCTTGAATATCCTGGCGAGCTTGTTGCCCTTGTTCCAGCAAATCATCTAATTTAGTCCTAACAACCGCCAGCGTTAGATTTTGCAAAGCTGGTGGCAGTTGTTGGTTAAAGGTAGCGAGTCGGTGTTCATATCTTTGCTGATCTTGTTTGGCAGTTTGGAGCTGGGCAACTAATTCGGCAGTTCGTTGTAAATCTCCCTGCATTAATAGCCATTGATCAGGCGGAAAATCCTGTAAGCCGTGTTTTTGACCAAACGCCATGATCGCTTGGGAATCTGTCGTTGCTGGAGCAGGAGCAGAATTTCCCTGGCGTTGATAATAAAGATACATAACTGTCGCAAAGGCCATAATTGCTCCGATAGCGGTAATAAAAGTCGCATTCGCTAACAACCCGACGATAAAAAGGACAAAGCCGCCGACAATTCCGATCATTGCGGCCCGAGAAGGATCTCCTGTTGACTGGCTAGCATTTGCCCGAGAAAGCGGTTGGACATTAAGAAGCCGAACAAGTTCTGTTTTTTCTTGGGGAGCTAGTGGCGTTGGCAAGGGCTGATGGTAGCGAGTTTTAATTGTAGTTAATTCCTGCTGCCACTGCTTAACTTGCGTTTGTTGACGGTGCTGCAAAGCCTCTTCTGCTTGTAATTCAACCGCTTGCTCCTTAAGACGTTGAATTTCCTGGATACTTTGTGGCGAATGCTTAGTTGCTTGTGGAGCCTGATGGTCAATAGTTGTCAACCGCTCTTGATAGGCTTGTTGTTGGCGATGAAGTTCTTTTTCTCTCACTTGTAGTTCTTGAGCCGTCGTAACTTGCTGATCAGTTAAATAATCAGCAAGCGACCGAGTTTGGTGGCTACTTTGCCATTCGTGGTAAACCGGCCACAACTGCTGTAAATGCTCCAGTTTTTGCAAAAGCGGCTGGTGGTTCGTCAGGTCTGCCTGTGCTTGACGCAATTTTTCTTCATTTGTTCGCAAATTCGTCTGCAGCTCCTGATAACGGTGAAATTTACCACGCGCTTGATCAATTTTATCCGTCAAATCCGCGTATTGATGAAGGTCTTGATTAAGCGGCCATTTCCGTCCGCGGGGTTTATAGAGATGGTCAGCGTGTTTCTGGTACTGACTGATCAACTGGTCCCACTGTGCACTACCAACTGCCCCTAGTTGCTGCAGATGTTGCTGCCACTCATCCCGATTAAGTTCATCCACAGCCGTTAAGTCTCGTTGACCAAAACTAAAAAGGGCTTGATAGAGTGACCGATCCATCGGGCCAAGCAGTTGCTTTAATTCTTGCTCACCACCTTGCCGTCCTTGTGAATCAGTCACACTAACCTTACCGCCATTTCGCCCGCGTTGCCGTTTAATCAAGTAATCATGACCATTAATCTCAACTAATAAACTTCCCCCATAACTAGAAGTAGTTTTCGGAATATACTGGGCAAACCGGTTTTTTCCCCGCCCATCCACAAAGCCAAATAAAATACTAACAAGGAAGGCCATCAGAGTTGTCTTCCCGGCTTCATTAGGGCCATAAATTATTTGGGGATCAGCTGTGAAGTCAAAATCTTGATCATGCCATTTGCCAAAGCCATCGATATGAACTTTCTTTATTTCCATATGCTAATCCTCCCGCCGCAATAATTGAGTTGTTGCTTGCTTCAGTTGTTGAAGATCAAGGCTTGTCAACTTAGCTGCTAAATCAGCATCCCGTGCTAAGCTTTTCGTTAATTCTGCAATATTAGCAAGCGTAAATACTTCTTGGGCAGCTTGTTGCCAATACTGTTCATCTAGATCAGTCATTGATGGCAATGCGTTTTGCTGGTGGAGCAAGAGGTTATAGACCCACCATTTACCATTATCGGCATTTTGGTCTTGGAGGTGTTCAAGGACATCCCCATTTGCAAGCAGGTGTCGAATCGTTGGTGAAAGTTGCTCAACGTTAGCAATCGTAAGCTTTACCAGTTGGAATGGTACTTTTTTAAGTTTGTTATCAATTGCTTGCGACAGGGATTGCTCCACTTCAGCAAGACTACTAGTTGATAAAGCATTGACGGTTAGACTTGTCCATTCAATTTCCGCAACTGGTTTAAATTGCGGCACAAGTTTATTGCCCTGACTTTCCACTAAATAGTAGCCATGCTGTCCGGCCTCATTTTTATGTCGTCCCTGTGGATTACCACTGTAAATAATTGGTGGCTTCTCATTCAAAGTTTGGTGCTTGTGAATATGGCCAAGTGCCCAATAATCATAATTTTTAGCGATTAATTCATCGATCGTAAACGGAGCATAATGGTTATCTTGACTTTGCCGGACTGCTCCGTGAAGCATCCCAATGTGCCAGGTTTCATTTCGTTTTGGTGGATATTTCTTCACTTGATCTTCTTTAATCCATCGTTGATCATAACTAAAGCCTGAGACAGCAACAGTGTTATGATTTGCCAAAGTAAGGGTGGTAGTCGTTACCCGATTGCTAAAAACATGAACATTTGCTGGAAGCTCTCCCGTATCTTGGACAATTTGATAATCATGGTTACCATAAAGTAGATAAACTGGGATGTGGGCTTGATTAAGTCGTTCACATTGCTTAATGAAAAAATCAGTAGCGGCAATACTTTGCTGATCACGGTCATAAATATCCCCGCTAATTAAAATAAAATCGACTTTTAAGTCAATCGCATCATCAACAATCTTTTGAAAAGCAGCAAACGTCGATGAGTGGACGCGTTCCCGTAATGACTTGGGCATCGACGTCAATCCTAAAAAGGGACTATCAAGGTGTAAATCGGCTGTATGAATAAATCTCATAATTTTCCTCTTAATAATAAAGGAGCTGAGAAAAATTTTGCTTTCTCCCAGCCCCTTACTTGGATCGTAATAAATTAATTATTCTTGTCCTGGCATCTTTGGCATTACTTCACTGTAAAGCTCTTGAATTGGACTTGTAATTGTCTTATTCAATTGTTGAAGCATACTATCAATTTGCCGTTCTTGGTTCATCAAGTCTTGAACAACCTTCTTGCCGCTTACTTCCTTGGCAAGGTTTTGGATGTTTTTAATTTCATCATCAGTTGGTTGTTGACCAGTCATTTGTTTATGTTGAGCATCCGCTTGTGCTTGTTGGAACTTCTTGAAGGTGTCAAAAGTATCACTGTCAGCCTTTAATGCTTCAAAAGCCTTTTGTAATCCTTGATATTCTTGAGTTTCGCGCAATTGGCGACTAAGTTCATTTGCAGTATCATAAATATTTACAACCATGTAAAAGTCTCCTTTATCTCGTTCTTAGATTAATTGTATCATATTATCCTAGAAAAGCGATCGAACATTACTCCACCATTGACTCGCCTTATTACCAAAGTTATTTACTGATTGGTTAAAGTTATTTACAAAGTCACCCCCATCTTTGAGGAATGATCCCCAACCTTTAGAGGAACCCTTTGTCTTTTCATTTGCCCGTGTTTGAGCATCTTTAACCGTGAATTTGGTTCCAGCAGTATTTGGCAAAATCGCACTCATTTCATTCTTATAAAGGTAGTTAATGCTCCGTTCAGAAATATCGTTTAAGGTATGGTTTTGATTTGTATCATCATAACCTTCCCACGTTGCAACCACTACATCTGGCGTATAACCCACGATCCACTTATCACGATCATTGGAATCATCGCCTTTTACTCCTGAGTTTGTGGTCCCAGTTTTACCAGCAAGCGTATATCCACTTGGTTTAGCCGTTTCACCAGTTCCATGATCAAATACGCCGATCAGCATACTAGTCATTTCTTTGGCTGTCTTACCAGAAATGATCCGCTTATTCTTGCTACCATCATTTTTGGCAATCACCTTTCCAGAGGCATCTTCAATCTTGGTAATGTAGTGCGGGGATGGCATTAACCCATCATTGGCAAAGACTGCATAAGCACGAGCCATTTGTTGCGGTGATACTCCACGGGTCATTCCACCGAGGGCTAACGCAAGGTTCTTATCACCCTTTTCAACTGGCAAGCCAAACTTCTTTGCCATGTCATAACCACGATTGACACCAATTTTATTTAATAACCAGACTGCCGGAGCATTAAGACTCTCATAAAGAGCCTTATACATCGGCACCGTCCCGCTATAAGTATCATCGTAATTCTTTGGTGTGTAATTATTAGTTCCATACGATTGTTTCTTATCTTGAAGCGTTGAGTCATAGAAATACCCATGCTCTAGGGCCGGCGTGTATACTACAATTGGCTTAATTGTCGACCCGGGCTGACGACGCATCTGAGTAGAGCGGTTAAATCCCCGGAAGACATGTTTCCCACGTCCACCAACGACCGCGGTAATTCCCCCATTTTTCGGATTCATCGCAATCGAGGCTGATTGAACCATTGTGCCATCGGCTGAGTTCTGCGGGAAGTTATCGTCATCATCATAAGTTTGCTGCATTGACCGCTGTTGATCTTGATCAAGAGTAGTATAAATCCGATAACCATTATTCATAATATCTTTTTCCGAAATATGATAACGGCTTTCTGCTTCGGCAATAACTGCATCAAAGAAGTACGGGTACTTATAACTATCATTGGGCACGTAGCCGTTGGTGATATTCAACGGTGTCTGCTTATACTGATCTGCTGCACTTTGACTCAACTTATGATTTTCAACCATCAGCTGAAGAACCATATTCCGTCGTTGCTTCGTCGCTGTTGGATGTTCGACTGGGTCGTATATCCCTGGTGAGGTCAGCATTCCAGCCAGGGTAGCTGCTTGGGGTACCGTTAACTGACTGGCATTTTCATTGAAGTAACGCTTTGCCGCATCTTGAACTCCCCATACCCCATGACCAAAGTAGGCATTATTGAGATACATTGTTAAAATCTCATTTTTGCTGTATTGGTTTTCTACCTCAACCGCAATAAAAATTTCCCGGGCCTTTCGGGAGAAGGTCTGTTGTTGCGTCAAAAAGGCATTCTTAACCAGTTGTTGTGTTAAAGTACTACCGCCACCAGAGATATAATCACGGTGAAGAAGTTTATTTTTCACTAGTAAGAAGCCAGCCCGACCTAACCCTTTAACTGAAAAGCCGTGTTCATGATAGAAGTTCCGGTCTTCAGTCGAGAGGACCGCATTAGGAACATTTGAAGAAATATCTTTCAATTCCACATAAGTTCCTTTTTGAGCATATAGACTCCCGGCCGATTGATTGCTACGATCATAAATCATTGTTGGCCGTTGCAACCGATTCTTAAGATTTTTAACATCTGCAGTTTTAGCAACAAACGTCAAATGGATACTGGTAATTAAGAAAATTCCTAGAAAAATAACAATGATCCATCGCGTTAATTGATAACGATGCCAGAACTTTTTCAGCATCGCAACAAAGAGCTGCCAATAGTGTTTAAACCAAACTCGGAATGACGCCCAAGTCTTTTTTAACCACTTCATGATTCGCTCTTTCAAATCTGAATTAGATTGTGGTTCACGATTCATTAACAAATCTCCATTTTCATTTCAAAAAGCTGACAATTATTTTATCACATTTTGGTAAATGGTAAGCTATTTTCTCCGCCAGCTTTACCAGAAATTAAAAATGAAGAGGTAGTGAGTGGGAATTAACCGTCTCGACAAGGCGGTGGGCTAAGGATAGAACGGTGATTAGCACGGCACGGGCTGATTATCGTTCGGACTTAGCCTCGAGCCTTGTGGTTAATTTCCACGATATCTTAAATAAATTTCGTATAAATAAAGAGGCTGTTGAAAAAACGAAGTTTTTTCTCAGCCTCTCCCTCTTCTATTTTCACAAATAATACAAGATAAAATGGAACTAGCTTCGCGTCACCACAAGGCTGTTCTCCACTCGCTTTTTATTTACATCTCATCTGGTGCCTTGATATCAAGTAAGTCAAGGGCAGATTTGAGCACATCACTAACTGCTTGAGTAAGAGCTAACCGTGCTGGTTGAGCTTCATCCTTATCAAGGATCCGAGTGTGAGCGTAGTATTGGTTAAATTTCTTAGCCAATTCAAGGGCATACTTAGCAATTACTGATGGATCGTAGTTTAAGGCGGCCCGCTTGATTGCTTCGCTGTATTGGCCAAGGAAGCTGATTAATTCCCAAGCTTCAGCACCGGCCCTTGTCAAGTCAACATTGCTAAAGTCCCGGATGCCACCCTTACGTAAGATACTCTCAGCACGAGCACGAGCATATTGAACATAAGGGCCAGTTTCCCCTTCAAACTTAACAACATCTTCAAGCTTGAAGTTAACGGCATTCCGACGGTAGTTCTTTAAATCATGGAAAATAACGGCACCAACACCGACTTCTTTAGCAACTTCATCAGCATTTTCAAGGTCAGGGTTCTTTTCGGCAATTTGCTTCCGCGCTAAATCAATCGAATCATTCAGTACGTCTTCAAGGGAAACAACATTACCCTTCCGCGTAGACATCTTCTTACCGTTTAAGTTCATTAAACCAAAGGAGATGTGTTCAATTTGATCCCACCAGTTGAAGTCCATTTCCTTTAAGGCCGCACGTAATTGCTTAAAGTAAGTTTCTTGTTCAGCACCAACAACGTAAAGGGACTTAGCATGACCATACATCCGCTTCCGGAAAAGTGCAGTTGCCAAGTCACGAGTGATGTACGTTGTCGTTCCATTACTCTTGATGATTAGTAATGGTGGTAAGTTATATTCATCAAGATCAACAATTTCTGCACCACGACTAGGCTTCAATAAGTTCTTGTCCCGTAACAATTGGATAGGTTCTTCCATCTTTTGAGCAGAGAAAGCTTCCCCATTAAATGAGTCGAAGTTAACATCTAGCATCTTGTAAACACGTTGGAACCGTTCAAGAGAAACTTCACGGAACCAGTGCCAAAGCCGCCATGCTTCTTCGTCACCATGTTCAAGCTTAGCAAACCAGTTACGACCTGCTTCAGTGTATTCTGGATGTTCGTCAGCTTCATTATTGATCCGCACATAGTACTTAAGCAAAGTATTAATTGGATCTTTCTTAACTTCTGCTTCGTCTCCCCACATCTCATAAGCAGCCATTAACTTACCAAATTGAGTACCCCAATCCCCAAGGTAATCAATCCGAATTAAGTTGTAGTTAACTTTTTCAAGAATCCGGGCAACAGCTTCACCAATCATAGTTGAACGAAGGTGACCCATTCCCATAGGCTTAGCAATGTTTGGTGAGGAATAATCAATCGTAACATTAGCTTCGTGACCAAGGTCAACCTCCCCATAATGTTCAGGATCTGCTAAGATAGTTTGCAAAATCTTAGCACCAACTTGGGCTTTATCGAGGAAGAAGTTGATATATGGACCAGCAACTACTACCTTTTCAAAACCGTCTTGGTCAACCTTTTCAACTAATTCACTTGCAATCATTTGCGGTGCTTTATGTAAGGTCTTAGCTAAAAAGAATGTTGGGAAGGCATAATCCCCATTACTAGAATCTTTTGGCCGTTCAATCTTAGCTTCAATTTCCTTAACATCCATCTCTGGCAATGCTTGTGCCAATGCAGCTGCAACTTGTTGCTTATCGCTCATATATATTCCTCCTTATACTTATAAAAAACGCCCCTAATAAGCATTATGCTTACTAGAGACGAGATTTACCCGCGGTACCACTCTAATTGAATTAGAATTCCACTCATTCATTGATTTAATTGAAATATCTGAGGCACGCCTTCACAAATTAAAAAGCCCCTAACTCTCATCAACAAAGGGTCGCTGTAGATTTTAAAATGCTACTACTCCTCAAATCCTATTTTCATACTCAATCATTATAACAAATTTCGATTTAAAAACAAGAACCAATCTATGAGGAGTGGGTTATTGCTTTTCTCTTACTTATTATATGTTACAATTATTATCATTAAATAATAATGAAAGGTTGATGAGTTATTTATGACAAACCCTACAATTCAAGCTGTCACAATTGCAGGTCATGATTCAGACGGGAGTGCTGGAATGCCCGCTGACCTTCATGCCTTTTTTGCAGATGGAGTATACGGTCACGGTATTTTAACCGCCGCTGTTTCCGGCAATTCTTACGGGATCACCTCTTCTCAAGTAATGCCTCAAGAATTTATTGCCGAACAGTTTAAGGTATTAAGTGAAGATTTTGACATCAAAGCCGCCAAAACTGGAATGCTTGCTAATGACGATGTAATTAATGTCGTTGCTGATAACTATTCGCCTGAACATTTTGGCCCGTTAGTTGTTGACCCTGTGATTATTACTAAGCACGGTGCAATGTTGCTTGAACAATCTGCCTATGAACTGTTTCGTGAACGAATTATTCCCCTTGCAACTGTCATTACCCCCAATTTCTATGAAGCACAAAAATTAACAGGGATTGAAATGACCACAGATGAAGAACGGGTTAAAGCAGCTCATCATCTTCAAGCCTTAGGGGCAAAAAACGTGGTGATTAAGGGCGCACATAATGATGATAGCCAAACAACTGTTGATGACTTTGTTCTTCTTGAAGACGGCGATAGCTTCTGGCTCAAAAAACCTTTTGTTAAGACTGATCGGTTGAATGGAACCGGCGATAGCTTCTCCGCAATCATTGCTGCCGAGCTTGCGAAGGGAAATAATGTTAAAATAGCAGTAACAAAGGCTAAAGATGCCGTTTACGCAGCAATCGCAAATCCATTAACGGTTGGTCATAAATTTGGTCCAATCAATCATTGGGATGCGCAAAAGGAGCTGCATTAGGAGGAATTTTTGATGCTTGATACGTATAGGCATAAAGTTGTATTAATAGGTGACGGTGCTGTCGGTTCATCATTTGCCTTTTCATTATTGCAGTCAACAAATGAAGTTGATGAATTGGTACTGGTAGATCGAACAAGGTCAAAAGCAGTTGGGGATGCGGCTGATCTTGCTGATATTACACCCCTGACAAACCCAGTAAAGATTTATGCGGGAACTTATGAAGATACCGCTGATGCTGACGTGGTTGTTATTACAGCTGGGATTCCCCGTAAATCTGGTGAAACACGTTTAGACCTAGTTAATAAAAACACTACGATTCTTAAGTCAATTATTGAACCAATTGTCAAAAGTGGGTTCACTGGCGTTTTCGTCATCTCAAGCAATCCCGTTGATATCCTTACAACAATTGCGCAACGAATCAGCGGTTTTCCTAAAGAACGCGTTATTGGAACCGGAACTTCTCTTGATTCAATGCGGCTACGGGTCCTCTTGAGTAAGAAATTACACCTATCAGTCAATGTCATTGATGCCCTAATGCTTGGTGAACATGGTGATACTTCTTTTGCGGCTTTTAATGAAATTACAGTTGGCGGAAAAGCCCTCAACACAATTACTGCCCTTTCAAATACTGATAAAAGCGAAATTGAAAAAGCAGTTCACGAAGCTGGCAGTCAAATAATTGCCAATAAAGGAGCTACTTTCTACGGAATCGCTAAATGCCTATCATATATTACACGGGCAATCATCGAAAACCGGAACCTTGTCCTGCCCATTTCGGCTCCACTTGATGGACAGTACGGAATTAATGATCTGTACTTAGGAACTCCTGCAATCATTAATAGTCAAGGAATCAGTCAGGTCGTTGAATATCCGTTAACGTCAGATGAAGTTAAAAAGATGCAACAGTCTGCTGAAGCAATGCATCAAGTTTTAGCGAAGATTGAAATCATAACCACCCGTCAAACGGGTGGTTTGCACATCGGCTATAAGCCGATAATAAAAGCCGGCGTCTCAAGGCGCTGGCTTTCGCTTTGCTCAAGCCAAAATGCTCTGACTACTTTGCCACCGCTTTAAGCGGTGTTTGTACTACTTCACTTACCCTTAAAAGGGTCCGAATATTCCACACTTGTTAGCTTATCCATTGCTATATCATGTTTCTCTTGATCTCGGATATACTTCTTTATCGTGGATTCATTCAATCCAACTGTACTTACGTAGTAGCCTTCAGCCCAAAAATGTCGGTTCCCATATTTGTATTTTAAGTTTGCATGTCGATCAAACATCATTAATGCACTTTTCCCTTTTAAGTATCCCATAAACTGCGATACACTTAGCTTCGGCGGAATACTTACTAACAAGTGCACATGATCTGGCATCATATGACC
>NZ_JAJGUA010000035.1:0-52676 GCF_020784695.1 Limosilactobacillus secundus | reverse complement strand
TTCGCAAATGTTTTGCTTCAAATCACATCGTGATTGAAGACCCTACACATTTGATTCGTCGAAACTTTGTTCAGTTTTCAAAGGTCTACCTGTTGGCTAATCAAGCAGCCAATCAACATATTTATTATAACATGTATCAGATTAGCTTGTCAAGAAGAAATTTTAATTATTTTTGAATTTCTTTTGATCGATAACTCAATCAGCAACTTCGTTAATATATCATGTCATCAATCAGATGTCAACAGTTATTTTTAACTTTTTTTGTTGAATCAACTTAACAGCACTTAACTGTTTTGACAACAATAACTACTATACATGGATTTCATCCTTTCGTCAACAACTTTTTCCAACTTTTTTAATTTATTTTTTAAACCTGAACTTTTTTATTATTCGAAATAGAAAAAATTTGTTTTTTTATATCTAAAAACAAAAAAATACGCCCTTAAATTATCTTTTAAGAACGTATTTACTAACAATTGGTCTAGTTTATTTTACGCGAGCTAAGTAATAGTGCTTCTTACCCTTCCGGACAATCACAAACTTACCATCAAAATGCGCTTGGGGATCAATCTCGGCGTCAACATCGTCAACTTTTTCCCCATTAATTCTGATAGCCCCACTCGATACATCTTGCCGAGCTTGGCGACGTGAAGGTTCAATACCATTATCGGTTAACCAAATAACAATATTTTCTTTCTTATTTTCTACATCTACTGAAGGCATATTCTTAAAGCCTTGTTCAATTTCTGCAGCAGAAAGGTCAGCAACATCCCCAGAGAACAATGCTTTACTAATTCGTTCTGCTTCTTCAACTGCTTCTTGGCCATGAACAAATTTAGTTACTTCTTGGGCTAGGCGACGTTGAGCTTCTCGCTTCCATGGTTCTTTCTCAACTTTTTCTGCCAAGTCATCAATTTCTTCCTTTGATAAGAAAGTGAAGTACTTCAAGTATTTAATAACGTCACGGTCATCTTGGTTAATCCAGAATTGATAAAATTCGTATGGAGAAGTCTTTTCTGGGTCAAGCCAAATTGCACCACCCGCAGTCTTTCCAAATTTAGTTCCATCAGCTTTGAGCATTAATGGAATGGTAAGTCCGTAAACCTTAGTATCTGGTCCTTCAACCTTATGAATCAAATCAATCCCGGCAGTGATGTTTCCCCACTGATCGGAGCCACCAATTTGTAATTGCACATCGTTGTGACGATAAAGATGAAGGAAATCGACTGATTGAAGAATTTGGTAAGTGAACTCAGTAAATGAAATTCCAGCATCTAACCGACTTGCTACTACTTCCTTATTTAACATGGTGTTGATGTTAAACAGTTTACCGTAGTCACGAAGGAAGTCTAACAAGCTGATCTTTGATAACCATTCGTAGTTGTTTACAATCGTGAAGTTTTCAGTGCCGAATAACTTCTTCATTTGAGCAGTTAATGCTTCTTCGTTGTGGTGAACTTGATCCATTGTTTGAAGCTGCCGTTCTGACTTTCGGCCGGATGGATCACCAATTGCACCAGTTCCTCCCCCAATAATAATTACTGGGTGGTGACCAGCTAATTGGAACCGTTTCAAAATCATAAATGGAATTAAGTGCCCAATATGAAGACTATCCCCGGTTGGGTCCGTTCCACAGTAAAGAGCAATTTTATCTTCTGATGTTAATTTGCGTAAGCCTTCTTCGTCTGTAACTTGGTTAATAGCCCCACGCCATTCTAGTTCATTAAGAATATCCATGTTTACCTCCATAAATTTCTCGGATACAAAAAATCCCCAACTTCAAATAATGAAGTCAGGGACGATTTACCGCGTTACCACCTTGATTTGCAACTAAATAGCTACCACTCTAGTCGATAACGAGACGATCCGTTCAAATACTGAAAGACTCCGTAAGTGTAATTCGTATAACGGCATTGGCAAAGTTTACAGTTACCACTTGCTTCCTAAATGTCCAGCCGCTTACTACTAAAATTACTTCTTCATCTTTGGTTATTGCCGTCATTGTACATGGAATTAACGATTACTGTCAAGAAGTATTTAAAACACAAAAGTGAGTGGGAATTAACTTCCTCGACAAGGCGGTGGGCTAAGGATAGAACGGTGATTAGCACGGCACGGGCTGATTATCGTTCGGACTTAGCCTCGAGCCTTGTAGTTACGACGCGAAGCTAGCCTACGAGGATTTCCACGATATCGTAACAAGATTCGTATAAAAAAGAGGCTGTTGAAAAAATAAATTTTTTCTCAGCCTCTTTTTTCACTATTCATCTTTTTTTGCTTCGTGTTTCTTTTTCATCATCCCGCTTAACAGTTGGTGATGGCTGTTCTTTTGGTTGTTTTTCTACATATACTTCATGAACATAAGCTTCACCGGTTAATTCGGCTACTGGCTTAAAAGTATCCTTGAAGAGCACATCCATTTCCATTCCTGCTCGAGCCTTGTTGTAGTACAAAGCAAGAATTGCATATACCACTGGAAGGTAGCAGGAAATACCAACAATCACTAAGACGATTCCGATATAAGTGAGGACATAAGTTGCCGTGTAAACACCGTAAAATGCCAATCCACCCAAAATTAAGGTCCAGATAAAAATTGGAAGGAATTCTAAAACAAACAGAATTACAAAGTAGTTCCACTTTCGACCAGTCATGAACCGCCGACTAGCAGTTAAGGCATAACGCATTGATTGACCAAGGAATTGTGGTTGTTTTTCACGATAAAGGAAGTATGACTGCGAATATTCGATACTCTTCCACAATACAACAATATCGTTAAGGATTCGAATTGCCCACCCAGTATAAACAGCAGCAACGCCTGATAAACGTGGCAAGAGCAATGCATTAACAATGTTGAGTGGTAAACTCCATAAGAAAGTGAACAATCCAATATAAAGCACGATCCGCCATACTTGATTCTTTCGCAAGTGCTTATAGTGCATCCAGATTGAGCCAGCACTAACTGGTTGTTCTGGATGAGCCATCTTATCTTGGTATGTATATTGAGTAGCAACGCCAAAGAAAGTATAGAAGAAAGCTAACGCAGCAATAATTGCGACAATCCCCACAATTTCTAATAATGAGAACAAGATTGCAACTGGGGAAGCCATTCCGTACATTACCATCATCATTGTCATACTCAATGAGGCAGCAATATTTGAATTAAGGAGTGCTAAGATCGCTACTAAAGCAATAAAAATAATTGATACCCCTGCAACTGGCCACATTGCCTTTAAATAGTTAGGCTTTACCAGTTCTTTCAATGAAGGAAAAAATTCCTTCATTGGGAGTGTTCGTTGTTTTTCCATTTTCATTTAAATTCTCTCCACCTTATTAGATTCTGATGTTAATCATACCACAACTCACTATAAGCTCAATTTATTCGCCAATATCTTCAATATTTTTTCAAAAAAGGCTACAAAAAAGAGGCGTTAGAAATTTAACTTTCCCGCCTCTCCAAATTTAATATCGTAAATTTATTTTAGTACTTTTCCTTGCTTAATACGTTAAGCTTGTCATCGAAGTCGTAAACAACTGGTTGACCAGTAGCCATTTCAAGGTTCATGATGTCTTCATCAGAAATGTTTTCGATGTACTTGCTCAATGCACGAAGAGAGTTACCGTGGGCAGCGATGATAACGTTTTTGTTGTCCAAAAGCTTTGGTGCAATTTCATCTTGCCATAATGGAATAACACGTTCCAAAGTAACCTTTAAGTTTTCACCACCAGGAATAGCACGTGGGTCTAAGTTAGCGTAACGACGATCCTTTGCAGCAGAACCTTCATCGTCAGCACTTAGCAATGGAGGTAATACATCGTATGAACGACGCCAAATGTGAACTTGTTCGTCACCGTACTTTTCAGCGGCCTTTTGCTTGTTGTGGCCTTGAAGTGCACCATAGTGACGTTCGTTTAAACGCCAAGTCTTGTATTCAGGGATCCATAATTGGTCACATTCTTCAAGAGCATAGTGCAAAGTCTTGATAGCACGCTTCAAAACAGAAGTGTATGCGTAGTCAAATTCAATGCCGTGTTCCTTAAGGGCTTTACCAGCATTCTTTGCTTGTTCAACACCCTTTTCACTTAAATCAACATCAACCCAACCAGTAAATTGGTTAGATAAGTTCCATTCACTTTGACCGTGACGAATTAATACTAATTTAGCCATGTTCAATTGACCTCTTTCTTCTTAAAATCGCTATAAACAGCATTACCATATTATTTTAATCCATTCCCCTGCAAATGCCAATAGTGATGAAGAAATTATTGCAGTCCAGCTTTTGCACCAATATCATGACGATAAAAACATTCAGGTTCATCAAGCTGGCGCAAGTAGCCATAAACGTGATCGCGGGCTTTTTGAAGAGAATCATCTTTCCCGATCACCATTAGTAAACGTCCACCTGCACCTTTTAAGTCATTAATTGTTCCAGCAACATTTGCGTAATCAATAGTAACATTGGGATCAACGGGAAATGTTCCCAGCTTTTGTCCATGGATTGGCTTAGTTGGATAGCCTTTTGATGCCAAAACAACGCCAAAACAAGCATCTTCATTTTCTTCAACTTCTGGTAATGGTCGATCATTAATTGCTGCATCTACAAGTTCGAACAAGTCGGTTTTCATGCGGGGCAAAATCACCTGGGTCTCTGGATCACCTAGACGAACATTATATTCAATCACTTTGGGACCATCATCAGTCAAAATAAGGCCAATATATAAAATCCCATGGTAGTGATACTCGCCAGCCACCAAGCCATCAATTGTTGGCTTAAGTACTTCATCAATCATCTGTTGACGAACGGCTGAGGAAAGTTGTGGCAAGGGACTATAAGCCCCCATCCCCCCAGTATTAGGACCTTTATCGTCATCAAAGGCTCGTTTGTGGTCTTGAGCCATGGGCAAAATTCGGTAGTGGCCATTACTAATTAAAACAAACATTGAATATTCAGGACCTGATAAACACCCTTCAATCACAAGGCGCGCCTGACCATTGACAAACATTTCTTTGATTGTCTTAATTGCTTCCGCACGATCTTTTGCAATGACAACTCCCTTACCACCAGCTAAACCATTTTCTTTAATTACTACCGGAAAGCCAAATTGCCCAACGTTATTAATCGCTGCTGTTTGATCCCGATATGTCGCATGGCGGGCAGTGGGAACGTGATAATTATTCATAAAATTAAGGGCATAGTCTTTCGAACCTTCTAATTGGGCAGCCCGCGCATCAGGACCGAAAACCTTTAATCCAGCGGCCTTAAATTCATCAACAATCCCATCAACCAAACAATCCTCAGGGCCCACGAATGTCCACGCGACATTATGTTCTTTAGCAAATTGAATCAGCTTAGCAAAGTCAGTTTCCGCAATTGCAATGGGAACTACTCCTACCGTCGACATCCCCACGTTGCCTGGCGCACAATAAACTTGCCTAACACGGGGACTTTCTTGTAATTTTTTCGCCACGGCAAATTCACGACCACCTTCACCTACAACTAATACGTTGACCCGCTTTTCCATGATACCCTCCTAGCTTTAATGACGAAAATGACGAATACCTGTTGTGACCATTGCAATTCCATACTTATTCGCCATCTCAATTGATTCTTGATCGCGAATTGATCCCCCTGGCTGAACAATCGCCTTAATGCCATTTTGGCCCGCATATTCAACACAATCACCAAATGGGAAGAAAGCATCCGATGCCATCACTGTCCGATCATCAATCGCCTCGCCAGCATGTTTTACGGCAATTTTTAATGAATCAATTCGGTTAGGTTGACCTTCTCCGACCCCTAATGTCCGCTCATCATTTGCTAAGACAATCGCATTTGATTTGGCATGCTTAACTGCTTTCCAGGCAAACATTAATGTCTTAAGCTGTTCCTCTGTTGGTTGCTTTTCAGTAACACATTGCCAGTCGTGGTAATCTTCCTTAAGCGTGTCTTGTTCCTGCAACAACATTCCACCCATCACTGAAACAACTTCATGTTTAGTTGGTTCATCCTTCTTACTGAAGTCCAGACTCAACAAACGAATATTTTTCTTCTTTGCCAATAACTCAAATGCATCATCGTCAAAGCCGGGGGCAATGACAATTTCTAAAAAGATTTTGTGCATTTTCTCGGCGGTAGCTAAATCAACCTGGCGATTAAGAGCAATCACTCCCCCAAAAATAGAAACAGGGTCAGCTTCATAGGCACGATCCCAAGCTTGAACCAACCTCTCCCCTCGACCAATGCCACATGGGTTCATATGTTTCATCGCTACAACTGTTGGTTCATCAAATTCGCGAATGCACCGTAATGCTTCATCAGCATCTTTAATATTATTGTAGGAAAGCTTCTTACCATGTAATTGTTTAGCCTGTAAAACTGAAAAATCCTTAGGGAGCGCGTCTTCATATAACCAAGCCTTTTGGTGACTATTTTCACCATAACGCATTGTTTCTTTTAAATCCCAGCTTAAAGTTAATTTTTCTGGATCTTCAAGTCCTGTCTGTTTTGTAAGGTATTGAGAGATGAGAGAATCATAGGCTGCCGTATGACGAAAGGCTTTCGCTGCTAAGCGTGCTCGGGTTGCTAATGATGTTTCGCCATCTTCTTTGATCTGGGCTAAGACTTCATCGTAATCGGCTTGGTCCACCACGATTGTTACATCATGATAGTTTTTAGCAGCTGAGCGGACCATGCTAGGGCCACCAATATCAATGTTTTCAATTGCATCGGCTAATTCCACTCCCGGTTTTTCGATCGTTTCTTTAAATGGATAAAGGTTAACGCAGACTAAATCGATTGGCGTAATATTAAGCTTTGCGAGGGTCGCCATGTGTTCTGGCAAGTCCCGGCGAGCCAATAGTCCCCCATGGACGTATGGGTTAAGAGTCTTTACACGACCATCAAGAATTTCTGGAAAATGAGTAACATCCTTAATACCAATTGTTTCAATTCCTGCTTCGTCTAAAACCCGCTTCGTTCCCCCAGTCGAAATAATTTCAAAACCATTTTCAACTAATCCTTTAACGAATGGGACCAGGTTTTGCTTATCAGAAACGCTTACTAATGCTCTTTTCATAACTTAATGTTGCTCCTTTTCTAGTGCCTGCTTCAGTGCTTCAGGATACAACCGGTGTTCAGTTTCATGAACCCGTGCTTCTAAAGTTTCAATAGTATCGGTTGGTAAAATTGGGACGTGTTCCTGGGCGATAATTGGGCCGGAATCGAGTCCCGCATCAATATAATGGACGGTCACACCTGTCTGCGCTTGTTGATCAGCAAATGCCCGCTCAATCGAATGCAGTCCAGGATATTCTGGCAACCATGCTGGATGGAGATTAATAATTCGGTGAGCATAATGATCCAAAATCGTGGGCCCGATTACTCGTAAATAACCGGCAAGGGCAATAAAGTCAATTTGATACTTTTTCAATACTCCTAATAATTTTTCTTCGTACTTCTCTTTGCCCCCACAAGATTTGACCGTAAAGCTCTCTGCCGGAATCCCCAGCCGGGCAGCTCTTTTCATTACCGGAGCATCTGGATGATTACAGAATAATAATGATAATTCACCAGGAAGATCATTATTTTTGAAGTGTTGTGCTAAGACTTCAAAATTCGTTCCGTTTCCTGATGCTAAAATTGCGACTCTCATTTACAACCCTCACTTGATAACAATCTTTTTTGTACCTGGTAAACAATGACGAAGATAACCAATTTGATAACTTGTCATGTTTTTATTTGCTAATATCTCTTGAACTTGCGCTACTTGAGCTGGTGCCACTGCTAAGACCATTCCTATTCCCATGTTAAATGCTTCGAAACAATCCTCCTTAGCAAGGCCTCCTAGCACCCGCAAATAGTCAAAGACTGGAAGCTGTGGCCACCGACTAGGATCAATCACCGCTTGCAAATTATCACCCAACATTCGGGGAACATTTTCAATCAATCCGCCACCAGTAATATGGCTAATCCCATGAACTAATTTGCGATGAACTAGTGGTAAGACCGCTCGAACATAAATCCTAGTAGGAGTTAGAATCGTTTCTCCGACCGTTTTTCCTCTCAATGCTTCTGGGCGATCAGTTAATTTGACGTGATTATCCTTAAATAAGATTTGTCGGACAAGGGAAAAGCCATTGGAATGCAAGCCGCTTGATGGGAGGCCAAGTAAAATATCACCTTTTTGTGGTCCAGCAGCGGTAAGAAGTTCTTCTTTTTCTGCTACTCCTATTACTGTTCCTGCCAGGTCATACTCACTGGCTGCATACATATCTGGCATTTCCGCTGTTTCTCCACCAATTAAAGCGGTCCCAGCTTCTCGGCAACCAGTTGCTACTCCACTAACAATTGCTGCCATCTTAGCCGGATCATTATGGCCGGTCGCAATATAGTCGAGAAATGTTATTGGTTCCGCTCCCTGCGCCAGGACATCATTAACGCACATTGCGACAACATCGATCCCGATTGTATCGTGCTTATTCATTTGTTGAGCAATTAAGAGTTTCGTACCTACACCGTCAGTACCAGAGACAAGAATTGGATGCTGCACCTGTAATTTTTCTAAGTCAAACACCCCCCCAAAGCTGCCAATTCCTCCAATCACACCTGGGCGATCAGTTGATTTGACTGCATCTTTAATACGGTGAACAAGTTCGTACCCGGTATTTACATCTACCCCTGCATCTTGATAACGACTCATCCTCTTACCCCTTTCTTGCTAATCGCTCTTGTTCGCTTAACGACTTTAAGTACCCTTTTTCATAATCATAAAGTGGTGTTGGGTACTTCCCATCAAAATATGCCACGGTAAGTCCACCATTAGGAGCATCTCCTGCGTCTGGTACGTTAATTGCTTTGATTAGACTATCAATACTCAAAAAATTAAGAGAATCTGCACCAATTAACTGCCGCATTTCTTCAATGGAGTAATGAGCAGCCATCAGTTCTGAACGCGTTGATACGTCAATTCCATAGAAACATGGAAACTTAAATGGTGGTGAGGAAATAAGCATATGAACTTCTTTAGCCCCAGCTCTTTTTAGCATTTGGACAATCTGCTTAGAAGTTGTTCCGCGCACAATCGAATCGTCGACTACTACCACTCTTTTTCCTTTTACAACTCCGCGGACAGCTGATAATTTCATCTGAACGCCTAACTCCCGTAACTCTTGAGTTGGTTGAATAAACGTTCGCGCAACATATTGGCTCTTTATTAACCCCATTTCATATGGAAGGCCACTTTCTTCAGCATATCCACTAGCAGCAGACAACGATGAGTTAGGTACTCCAATCACCATATCAGCATCAACCGGATGTTCCTTTGCTAATAACCTTCCCATTCGTTTCCGCGCATTATGTACCGTTACCCCATGAATAATAGAATCAGGACGGGCAAAATAGATATACTCCATTGAGCAAATTGCCAGCTGAGTTTGGGTAGTGTAATGGTCAATATGTAACCCATTTTTATCAATAACTATTAATTCTCCTGGCAAAACATCACGCACAAATTGAGCATTAATAATGTCTAAAGCACAAGTCTCACTAGCAATAACATAACCACCATTTTCTAACCTTCCAATACATAGAGGACGAATCCCATTAGGATCTAAAGCCGCAATCAGTCGATCTTTTTGTAGTAATAGATATGCAAATCCACCATGGACAAGGTTGAGGCTTTTCTTCAAAGCAGGAATAAAACCTTCATTAATATATTTCCGGATAAGGTGAATTAAAATTTCCGTATCAGAATCTGACTGGAAAACCGCCCCTTCATTTTCCAATTCACGACGAAGGGTAACAGCATTAGTTAAATTACCATTGTGGGCGAGGGCAACAGCACCATCATGAAAGTGAAAAAGGAAGGGTTGAACATTGGCAATCGAGTTATGTCCACTTGTCCCATAACGAACATGGCCAATCGCAGCGTTTCCTTTTAATCGTTTAAGCTCAGCCGGATCAGCAAACACTTTCGCCAACAATCCTCGGTCACGGTGCTGATAAAGTTCCGTTCCATCAGTTGAGACAATGCCGGCTCCTTCTTGGCCGCGATGTTGAAGAGTATGCAGGCCGTAATAGGTTAATTGACTAGCGTTAGCCGCATCAAAAACCCCAAAGACCCCACATTCTTCATTTAATCCTTTGATTTCAGTTGGCATGGAATTGCCTCCTCCCATGTTTTTTGTAATTTTGCAACACTTTCATTGAGTTCACCATTTGCCAGTTTAACCATTAACCAGTGGCTATTTGTAACTTCTCCAATTAGGTGTGCATCTTTTCCTAATACCTGTTCGAATTCGGTTGCCTTTTCAGGAGCAACCGTCACGATAAGTCTTCCAGGAGTCTCACTAAACAGGCGAGCTGCTGGCTGATCAGCAAAGTCAACTTTCAACCCTAAATCAGTTTTGAAGACCGTTTCTGCTAAAGCTACTCCGAGGCCACCTTCACTCAAATCATGGGCACTGGAAACAAGGCCGTTCTCCATCGTCGTCAGTAACCGTTGCATATATTGATGAACATGGTGAAGGTCAAATGACTTAACAATTCCGCTAATATCGCCGGTCATCATTTTTTGCAACTCAGACCCCGCATAATCATCATGAGTTTGGCCCACTAGATAAACCTTATCTCCCGGGCGTTGGATAAACGAAGGAATTACGCGATCAATATTTTTAATTAGACCAACCATTCCAACCATCGGCGTCGGATGAATTGCTTGCCCATTGTTTTCGTTATATAAAGAAACATTCCCAGAAATAACCGGGGTATTAAATTCACGGCAAGCATCAGCCATCCCTTGGACAGATTGATGAAGTTCCCAGAAAATTTCTGGATCAGTTGGGTCACCATAATTTAAGCAGTCAGTAATTGCTAACGGCTCAGCTCCACTGGCAATTATGTTGGCAGCCGCTTCAACTAAGGCAATTTGTCCACCAACTTCTGGACTAAGGTAAACAAACCGACCGTTCCCATCAGTTGTCATCGCTAACCCTTTATGTGTTCCACGAATCCGCAGAACCCCAGCATCACTCCCGGGACCAGCCACTGTGTTTGTCCGTACTTGAGAATCATATTGCTGATAAAGACTACTTTTATCCGCAATTGTTGACTGAGCAAGCAACTTAGTTAAAACTTCAGCAACGTTATCAATATCCGGAATCCACGCTGGCTGCTGTTCGGCTAATTCAATCCGCACAGGCTTTTTTTCTAGGCTTTCTTCTTCTAGTACGTCATCCGTTAAACTCGACACTGGGATATGACATACTTCTTCACCATCATGAAAGAGAACATAATCATGACCCGCAGTAATCCGGCCAATTATGACCGCTTCAAGATCGTAAAAATCAAAAATCTTTTTGACATCTTCTTCATGACCTTTTTTTACGCAAAGTAGCATCCGTTCTTGGGATTCACTAAGCATAATTTCATAAGCCGACATCCCGGGTTCACGTTGCGGAACAAGATCTAAGTTTAGTTCCATTCCACTTTGACCTTCGGAAGCCATTTCCGCACTTGAAGAAACAATCCCTGCTGCCCCCATATCTTGGATTCCTACTAACCAGTCTGGATGATTTCTAATAAGGTCAAGACAGGCTTCTAATAAGAGTTTTTCCATAAAAGGATTACCAACTTGAACCGCCGAACGTTGCGTCATATTTTCATCATTAAAGTCTGCGGAAGCAAAGGTAGCGCCATGAATTCCATCACGGCCGGTTTTAGCGCCGACATACATCACTGCATTTCCAATTCCGGCAGCGCGACCCTGCTGGATATCTTTTTGGTCCATTAAGCCAACACTCATTGCATTACACAGAATATTGCCCTGATAGCACGGATCAAATGTTGTTTCACCCGCAATTGTAGGAATTCCCATACAATTACCGTAATCACCAATTCCCCGAACGGTATTAGTTACTTTCATTTGCGTTGTCGAATTATCTAATTCACCGAAATGAAGGGAATCAAGGGAAGCGATTGGTCGTGCCCCCATGCTGAAAATATCTCGCAGGATCCCACCGACACCGGTTGCCGCTCCTTGATAAGGTTCAACAGTTGTCGGATGATTGTGACTTTCAGCTTTGAATACCACTGCTTGTCCATCATCAATATCAACAACCCCTGCTCCTTCTCCGGGACCTTGCAATACTCGCTCACTTTTATTAGGGAAGAGACGCAGAACCGGTTTTGACTTTTTATATGAACAGTGCTCACTCCACATCGCAGAAAATAAGCCGGTTTCAGTATAATTTGGTAATCGTCCCAAGAGCTGAGTGCGAATGTAATCATATTCTGCTTCAGTCAAGCTCCAATCTAAGTATGGTTTCTTTTCTTTAATCTCTTCTGGGGTCATTGCTTGCTTCATTAACTATGCCTCCACTTTAATTCTGCCGTTTTCTAACAAGGACTCAAATAACCGTAAGCCATCCGTACTACCAAGAATAGTTTCTACTGCCCGTTCAGGATGGGGCATCATGCCTAAAACATTTCCGTGCTTATTAGTAATTCCAGCAATGTTACGTAAACTACCATTTGGATTTTCAGTTGCGTAACGAAAAACAATTTGATTATTTGCTTCCAGTTCATCTAATGTTTTTTCATCTGCATAGTAACTACCATCGGCATGCGCAATTGGTAATGCGATTCGTTCGTGATCCTGGTAATGACTAGTAAAAAGAGTGTGCGAGTTCACTACTTCTAAAGGAACAGTTTTGCAAACAAAGCGTTGGCTATCATTGCGTTTGAGTCCACCTGGCAAAAGACCTGCTTCTGTCAAAATTTGAAATCCGTTACACGTTCCAAAGACTGGTTTCCCCTCATTTGCCATCTTGATTATTGCAGGCATGATATTGGTAAACCGGGCAATTGCGCCAGCTCGTAGATAATCACCATAGGAAAATCCTCCTGGTAACATCACAGCATCAAAACCAGCTAAACTTTTTTGCCGGTGAGAAACATACTCCACATCTGCATGACAAGCGGAATGAAGGGCTTCATATAAATCCACATCGCAATTGGATCCTGGAAAAACAACCACCGCAATTTTCATCTAGGCTTCCTCCATAACTTGGTATGTATAAGTTTCCATATTGAAATTAACAAGGAGCTGATCAGCAATTTCTTTTACTGCCGTTGCTACCTCATCCTCATTTGTATCCAAGGTAACGTCAAAGAATTTTCCAACTTTAACGGCAGTTACTTCATCATGACCTAGAGAATGGATCGCATCCTTAATTGTTTCTCCCTGCGGATCAAAGACTGATTGCTTATATGTTACGAAAATCCGAACATTGACCATTTATGCTTCCTCCTTAATCACTGCTTCTAACCGTTCCAATACCTCATCATATGTTTGGGTTAAATCAGCAAGCTTGCGTCGATATACGTCTTTATCCATATGTTGCTTAGTTGTCAGATCCCATAACCGACAGTTATCTGGCGAAAATTCATCTGCAAGAATAATCTTGCCATCATTCAAACGGCCAAATTCGAGTTTGAAGTCAACCAGTCGTAAATTAGCTTGGGCAAATAATGGTTTAAGTAAGTTATTGACCTTCCGACAGATCCCCCACATTTGTGCAAGCTCCTCTTTGCTGGCAATCTCAAGAGCAATCGTTGCGGATTCATTGATAAAGGGATCATTAAGTTCATCGCTTTTATAGAATGTTTCCTCAACTGGTGAAGGAAGCGCTTCTCCTTCTGAAAGTCCATACCGACTCGCAAAATGACCAGCAATTACATTTCGCGTTACAAATTCAAGCGGGAACATCTCACATTTTTTTACCAAGTCTTCGTTAGTTGATAGTTTCTTAATGAAGTGGGTCTCGATTCCCTGCTTCATTAAATAATCAAAAACGAGGGAAGAAATAGCATTGGCAGCCTCACCCTTACCAGTAAAGTGATCCTTCTTTTTCCCGTTGAGGGCAGTAGCCTGGTCCAGATAAACTACTCGTAAAACTGCTGGATCTTCCGTTTGCCACATCTGTTTTGCCTTACCGGTATACAATAACTTCTCCATTTACGGAACTTCCTTTCAATAAAATACGAACAATCATTTTATAATCCGAAATTTAATTCGATATTTTATGACAACAATATACTCTTTCTCCCTTTCCCTTGTCAACACAAATCACGATATTTATTTTGTTATTTAGTTTTATAGTTCGTGTTTTGCGGAATAAAGCATAACAAAAAAAAGGCTAGACAAACTTTTTGTTCGTCTAGCCCCTGAAACTAGCTTAGATTAGTCTAGTCCCAATCGCTTATAAATGTCATCAACATGGCGAAGATGCCAATGGTAATCAAAGGCATCGTCAAGATCTTCTTTGGTTAATTGTTTTTGAATCGTTGGGTCATCTTCCAATAGCGGGCGGAACGGAATCTGTTCTGCCCAGCACTTAGCGGTATATGGTTGAATCAAATCATAAGCTGCTTCCCGCGTCATCCCACTATTAACCAGCTTCAAAAGAACTCGGCCACTGTAAATCAAGCCTAATGTCTTATCCATATTCTTCTTCATTGTTTCAGGGAATACATCGAGATTCTTTAAAATTCGACCAAAGCGCCGCAACATGTAATCAAGTAATGAAGTGGCATCTGGTAAAATCATTCGCTCTGCACTGGAATGAGAAATATCCCGTTCATGCCAAAGTGAAACATCTTCATAAGCAGGTACCATAAAGCCACGAAGCATCCGCGCACAACCAGTAATGTTTTCTGAGCCAATTGGATTACGTTTATGTGGCATAGCAGAAGATCCTTTTTGTCCCTTGGCAAAGTGTTCTTCGACTTCATGGATTTCCGTCCGTTGCAGCGAGCGAATTTCGGTTGCCATTTCTTCCATACTTGTTCCAATAAGCGCAATGGTAGCAATATATTCAGCATGCAAGTCGCGAGGAAGAACTTGCGTGGAAATTTCTTGGGGACGTAAGCCAAGTTTTTTGCAGACGTATTCCTCAACAAATGGATCAATTTCCGCAAAAGTTCCTACTGCACCAGAAATTTTACCCGCTTCAACACCCTTAGCAGCATGTTCAAAACGTTCCTTATTGCGCTTCATTTCTGAATACCAACGAGCAGCTTTTAAGCCAAAAGTTGTTGGTTCAGCGTGGATACCATGCGTCCGTCCCATACAAACTGTGTACTTATACTTTTCAGCTAGTTCTTTAAGGACATCCATAAAGTTATCGATATCTTGACGAAGGATATCGTTCGCCTTTTTTAAACGCAAGCCTTGTGCAGTATCAACTACATCTGTACTCGTCATTCCATAGTGAACCCACTTTCGTTCAGGCCCCAATGATTTAGAAACGTCTCGGGTAAAAGCAATCACATCATGATGGGTCACTGCTTCAATCTCTGCAATTCCCTCAACAGAAAATTTGGCATTCTTTTTAATCTTTTCCACATCTTCTGCCGGAATATGTCCAAGCTTACTCCACGCTTCATCAGCAGCAATCTCAACATCTAACCAACATTGGTATTGTGTTTCTAAGCTCCAAATCTTTTTCATCTCTGGACTGGTATAACGATCAATCATCAGTTAAAAATCCTCTCTATTTTTTCTAAATGTATTATCGCACAGAAAAAGCGGTTACGTAAAGCCGAACTTTATGCACTCCAAATTCCTACATTGTCAATTTCTGCTAAAGTAGCTTCAATATCATCAGTCAAGATTGTAACGTGGCCCATTTTCCGGTTATGACGAACTTCTGCTTTCCCATAATCATGAAAATGCCAATTTGCCTTTTTCTGAATCTGTTGTCGGACTCCATTAACATGCTGACCTAAAACATTTACCATTACCACCGGCTTTAATAACTCTACTTGCGGGAGTGGCCAGTTACAAATTGCTCGGTTATGGATGGCGAACTGGGAGAAGTTACAAGCTTCAATTGAATAATGGCCGGAATTGTGCGGGCGGGGAGCAAGCTCATTAATATAAATCTCTCCATCATCTGTTACAAACATTTCAACCCCTAAAATTCCTCGTAAATTAATCGCTTGGGCAATCTGCACCGCTATTTTTTGCGCCTTTTGTTGTAATTCAGAAGAGATCCTTGCTGGGACAATGCTTAAATGTAAAATTTCATCATGGTGAATATTTTCTGAAACCGGAAAAACCGTTATTTCTCCATCTTCATTACGTCCGACCATCACTGAACATTCGCGGCTAAAAGGCACCCATCCCTCTAAGATACAGTCGCCAGTGGCTAAAATAGGCGCACACTTATCGAGATCATCCTTATTACGTAACACTTCTTGCCCGTGTCCATCATATCCCCCTTCACTGGTTTTCAAAACTGCCGGGTAACCGATTTTCTTTACCGCATCCTTTAATTCAGCAGAAGTGTGCACTGCCATGAAAGGTGCTGTTTTTACCCCTGCCTGACGCAAGAAGTTCTTTTCTCGCAAACGATTTTTGGTCGTGTAAAGCAAGTTAGTTCCTTGGGGAAGATAAACGCGATCCTGTACATCTTCCAAAGCGTTTAAATCAACATTTTCAAATTCGTAAGTTAGTACATCCGCTTTATCAGCTAACTTTTCAATCGCTTTAGTACCGGCATAAGGAGCAACAATTTGTTCATCAGCAACCTGCCCCGCTGGACAATGAGGTGTCGGATCTAAAATAATAACCTTCATCCCCGTCTGTTTGGCATCCAATGCCATCATCTGTCCCAATTGGCCACCACCAATAATGCCAATCGTTGAGCCTTGTGGAATAAATTTATTCAAGATACTGCCCGCTTTCTTTTGCTTGATCATGCATTGCCTGTCGATACTCGATGATTTGTTGTTGGATATGCTTATCTGTGATCCCCAGAATTTGCAATGCTAATAACGCAGCGTTTTTAGCGCCTGCTTTCCCAATCGCAGTAGTTGCCACCGGAATTCCCGCTGGCATTTGAACAATTGATAAAAGCGAGTCCATTCCACCGAGAGCCTTTGTTTGTCCCGGAATCCCAACTACTGGTAAGGGGGTGTTTGCTGCAATCATCCCTGGAAGATGAGCTGCTCCCCCGGCACAAGCAATAATCACTTTAATGCCATTATCAACTGCGTTTTGCGCAAACGCGAACATTTCATTTGGCATCCGATGAGCAGAAATTATATTCTTTTCATATGAAACACCAAATTCATCTAAAATATCACAAGTTTCTTTAACAGTTGGCCAGTCCGATTTGCTGCCCATCACAACACTAATATCACTCATAACAACGCCTCCTAAAATCTGCTTTAAGGATAGCAAATCATTTTCCGTAATTCAATATAAATTCGAACTTTAAATTAAATAAGCAATAGATAGTTCGTGTTTAATAAGTGAAAAAGAAAGGGAGTGGGACTGAACTCACTTGCGAGTTTTCAGTCCCACCCCCGAAGAACGGAGGGTTAAGCGTCCTATTCAGCATTACCTTCCGATTTGGCAATACCATCACAAAAAAACATCGATGTACGTCATTACACAATCGATGTTTCATGTTGGTTATTTAGAATAATCCGGTAATTTTACCATTATCGTCAATCGTCATGTTTACTGCAGCTGGTTCTTTAGGGAGACCTGGCATTGTCATCATATTACCAGCTAAGGCCACGACAAAGCCGGCACCGATCTTTGGTACCAATTCCCGAATATGGAAAGTAAAGTCAGTTGGGGCACCTAGTTGTTTTTGGTCATCTGTAAATGAGTACTGGGTCTTAGCAATACATACTGGCAAATCATTCCATCCGTACTTAGCAAACCGCTTCAATTGATTTTGTGCTTTACGGCTAAATGATACTTCTTTAGCACCATAAATCTGCTTAGCAATCTTCTCTAACTTAGTTTGAAGGTCATCAACTTGAACGTCATAGATATGAGTAAATTCACTTGGACTATCAGCAAGTTCGACTACTTTATTGGCCAAATCATGGGTGCCTTTACCGCCCTTAGCCCAAGCATCAGTCAAAATTGCTTCAACATTTTGCTTAGCACAATCATCCTTAATCATTTGGATTTCTTTATCGGTATCACTGACAAAATGGTTGATTGCAACTACGATTGGTAACCCATATAATTGCATATTCTTAATATGCCGATTAAGGTTTGCCATTCCTTTTTTCAGTGCATCAAGATTTTCTTCATTTAAGTCTGCAAGCTTGGCACCGCCATTGTATTCTAGTGCTCGGACAGTAGCTACGATGACAATTGCATCTGGATGCTTACCAAGTACACGTTGTTTAATATCAAGGAACTTTTCTCCGCCAAGGTCAGCCCCAAAACCAGCCTCCGTTACAGTATAGTCAGAAAGGTTAAGGGCGGTTTGCGTCGCCAGAACACTATTACATCCATGCGCAATGTTGGCAAATGGTCCCCCGTGTACAATTGTTGGGGTATGGTCTAAAGTTTGAACAAGGTTAGGCTTTAATGCGTCTTTCAAGATAATTGTAATTGCATCCTGAAAATTAAGCTGACCAACTGTAACCGGCTCTTTATCATATGTATATCCTACTACAATTCGACTAATCCGTTCTTTCAAGTCATGAAGACTAGTTGAAAGGCATAAAATTGCCATCAACTCGGAAGCAGCTGTGATGTCAAAGCCTGTTTCACGTGGAACACCATCCATCGGACCACCAAGACCAGTAACTATATTTCGCAAAGCCCGATCATTAACATCTTCTACCCGTTTCCAAATGATTCGCTGCGGATCAAGATTCATTGCATTATCACGCATAATGTAGTTGTCAATTAAAGCGGCCAAGGTATTATTAGCACTTGTAAGAGCATGCAAGTCACCGGTAAAGTTCAGGTTAATATCTTCCATTGGAACAACCTGACTATAGCCACCACCAGTTGCACCACCTTTAATCCCAAATACGGGGCCCATTGATGGTTCACGCATTGCAATTGTTGTTTGATAGTTCAACTGGTTCATTGCATCCCCTAAGCCAATTAACACTGTTGACTTTCCTTCGCCAGCAGGAGTTGGATTGATGGACGTAACTAAAATTAATTTATGTTTTTTATCAGGTAAAGGCTTTATATTTAAATCAATTTTAGCTTTATACTTACCATATTGTTCGATTTCGTCTTCTGAAAGTCCGAGTTTCTCGGCAATTTTTGTAATTGGTTCCAGTGTCGCTTGGTCTGCAATCTCGATATCTGTCATGAATATCAGCTTCCTTTCTTTAGACCTATCTTCATTTTATTATACACTAGCTCAAGACTTTTTCAGCTGTTTTGCAAAATAAGTTCGATTTTTATTAACTTTATCCAACTAAACAGCATCGATTGTTCGGATAACAAAAAAGTAAAAAATAAAATTCCGCTATGGAATTTTATTTTTTACTTACTTCTTTTTTTGCACCACGAATGGGCTTTACTCCTAATACATCAAGTAAGAAGGTAAAGATTGGTACCCCAACAATCAATCCCCATGTACCAAAAAGATGTTCACCAATCAGCAAGACAATAAAAGTATAAAAGATTGGCAGATCTGTCCGGCTAGACATAAACTTAGGATTTAAGACGTAGGCCTCCAAAGTATGGATGATGATGATCATGATAATAATGTAAACCACATCGCGAATTCCACCGACTGAGTAACCAACCATCGCCAATGGGATTGTTGAAATAATTACTCCGGCAACCGGAACCAGACTAAAGATAAATACAATCAACGATAGGGCGAAAATCTGTGGCATCCGCATAAATAATAGGCCAATCGTGGTAATCACTGTATTGCAAATAGCAATAAAAAATTGGGCTTCTAATACTACCCCAAAAGTATTGACAAATTTCTTGCCAAAATAATCAATATCCTGAAAAAGCCAACCAAAATCACTATCTAAAAAGCTATGTGAAAATTCATTCATCTGTTTTAATTCAAGCGTATAGAAAAAGCTCAAGATTAAAGACATTACAAATGAAACGGTAATTGCACCAATACTTGTCAAAGTGCTAACCGCGATTGTTATCCCATGTCGAACCTGACTCATAATAGTGGCGGTACTTACATAATGGCTGACATAACGATATATCATCGTCGCTTGATGCGTACTATAGAAATGAACTACTGAATTGACCATTTTAATAACTTGCCGAGATAAAACTGGCAAATAGCGTGTCACCCCTAAGTATAAAAGAACAATTAACAATACATAAGTAACGATTACAATTAAACTCGTCGACATTCGTGGTAACCATCGCTGGACGAGTCTTACCCAACTAACAACAAGATAAGTAAGAATAAATGTAAATAAAATTAAATTCATCATTGATCTCATTAGCCAGAGTACGACAATGACTAATAATAAGACGGTGAAACGCCGTAGTTTTACATTCTCAATAAAATGCTTCCAGGCATTCGTCATTCAATCATCTCCCTATTTTCCCTACTAATTAGCATAGTAGCAAGCTTTCATTTTTTCAGCAATTAGTTTATCGCTTTCTTATGAAATGTTTTTTATTAATTGTCTTGAAACACTTTTATTTTAAGGGTGTTATAATTAATATTATTATTGCAGAAAGAAGGATGCGTTTCATGTTAGAAAAGACGTTCTATAAGTCACTACTAAAGCACTCATTTAACATTCCCGTAAAGATCGTATTTTGGGATGGATCAAGTGTTATCTATGGTGACGGAACTCCTGAGGTAACTATCACCTTTAATGAGAAAATTCCAATGCGTGATATTACCAAGAACGCCTCAATTGCACTTGGGGAAGCCTACATGGATAAGAAGATTGAGATCCAGGGTAGCATTCAAGAATTGATCGAATCAGCATATGAAAGTGCCGATAGTTTTATGCGGAGTTCTAAGTTCCGCAAATTTTTACCTAAACAAGGCCACTCAGAAAAAGAGAGCGAAAATGATGTTCAAAGTCATTATGATGTGGGAAACGACTTCTACAAGTTATGGCTTGATGATACGCTAACTTACTCATGTGCTTATTTTACTGATGGCAACCATGATGATCTTACAAAAGCACAAGTTGATAAGGTTCATCACATCTTAAAGAAGCTTGATCCAAAACCTGGCAAAACATTGCTGGATATTGGATGTGGTTGGGGAACATTAATGTTAACGGCTGCAAAAGAATACGGCTTAAAAGTTACTGGGGTTACTTTAAGTGAAGAACAATATCGCTTTGTTAAGGAACGGATTGAAAAAGAAGGTTTGCAAAACGTTGCCGAAGTTAAGCTTGTTGATTATCGTGAACTCGGTGATCAAAAGTGGGATTACATTACATCCGTTGGTATGTTTGAACACGTTGGAAAAGAAAATCTAGGTCTTTACTTTAAAGATATCCAAGGTTACCTTGCCGATGATGGTGTTGCCTTGATTCATGGGATTACTCGTCAACAAGGCGGCGCATATAACGGGTGGATTAACAAGTATATCTTCCCTGGCGGTTATGTACCTGGTCTTGAAGAAATGATCGGTCACATTGAAGAAAATCATATGCAAATCGCTGATATCGAAATGCTTCGCCGTCACTATCAACGCACCCTCGAAATCTGGGATATGAACTTCAATGAACATCGTGCCCAAATCCTTGATATGATGGGTGAACGGTTTACACGGATGTGGGATTTATATCTTCAAGCATGTGCTGCCTCATTCGAATCTGGAAACATTGATGTTATTCAATACTTGATTACTAAGGGTCCTTCAGGTAAAAACTTACCAATGACTCGGGATTACATGACAAAATAGAAAAAACAAATGGTCTCCATCATTCAGCTTAACTGGTCGATGGGGACCATTATTATATCGTTCGCCATTATAGATGTATTCCCTTTCATTTTCGATTACGTTAAAATATAGACATAATTACCTATGAAGGGATGTTTAATCATGGACGGTGCGATTTTTTCATTTAATAATATCTTTGTTAATTCAAATAAGTTATCTTTTACTGCATGGCAACGTTTTGCAATGTATGAATTTGGGATGGGATTACCCGGAAAATTTGCTTCTCAATTCAATAACCTTACCCCTTCACAAGGGCTAACCTTAGTCTTAGCACATTTTAATGCTAATCCTGCCCCAAGCGAAAGGGCTTCAATGATTGCAGAATGGCAAAAATTTCTTAACGAAGAAGCGGATAGCCTAAGCGAAAAAGATCAACTTCCAGGGATTAAGCGTCTTTTACTAAATCTCTATGATCATTACGTTAAAATTGCCGTTTTAGATGCTAATGGAGATGTGCAAAATGTCCTCAAACAAATTGGGCTTGATAACTATGTCGATAGTATCGTTAAGACTAATGATAAAGAAAACCCATATCTAACTGCTGCTAATCAATTAAACCTTATCGGCGCTAATTGCATTGGAGTTGGAACGACAGCTTATGATATCGAGAATATTCATCACATAAATGCGATTGCAATTGGTGTTGGTGATGCCAAAACATTAGCAAGTGCAGATTATCAAGTAGTACAAGTTGGTGACTTACGCTACCCAATGCTCCAAAAGATTTGGGAAGATAAGCAATAAGATAAAGCCTAAGATTAATTCAACTTTTTTCTGAATCAATCTTAGGCTTTTTTGATAATTAATTTATTATGATGCTTGCTCTTTACTCCAACTTAACGGGTCTTTTCGCCATTCTTGCAGAGATTTGAGGTGATCTGCACTAATTTGGTTATTTTCCTTTGCAACCTTAATCAAAGTCATATAATCTGTTACTGAATAGTACTTCAGCCCATTTGCCATAAAGTTTTGCTCAGCGGCAGGCAAATCATAAGTAAAGACAGAAACAACGCCAATTACTTTTCCACCGGCATTGTTAACCGCCCGTACAGCATTTAGTACACTACCACCAGTTGAAATAAGATCATCAATCACAACGACTTTTTGTCCTTCTTTAAGCACCCCTTCAATTTGCTTTCCTTGGCCATGATCTTTCGGCTTAGTCCGAACATAAATCATCGGTAATTCCATATTCTGAGCAACCCATGCCGCATGAGGAATTCCAGCAGTTGCTGTCCCGGCAATAACATTAGCCTCACTAAAATGGAGTTTAATTTGTTCAACCATCCCATTAAAAATTGCTTGCCGAACTTCTGGATAAGAAATCGTCAATCGATTATCTGTATAGATTGGGGATTTTAGACGACTTGCCCAGGTAAATGGTTGGTCTGGGTTAAGGGTAACAGCATGAATATCTAATAATGCTTTTGCAACGCGTTGTGAATATGTCATTTTTCTTCCTCCTCATTTAAGAATGCTTTTTGGACTTCTTGATAAGCAGCAACTGGGTCAAAGCTCTGAGTAATCGGCCGTCCAACCACAATCGCATTGCTTCCATCTATTCTTGCTTGGGCAGGGGTAACCACTCGTTTTTGATCATCTTTTATTGCATGAGTCGGGCGGATTCCTGGCGTTACACATAGGAAATCATCCCCCGTCACTTCACGAATCGCCTTGATTTCATGGGCTGAGCATACTACGCCGGCCAATCCTACTTTCTCTGCTAGTTGTGCGTAGCTTTGAACTGACTCAATCAACGACAAATCAACATGCTGTTGTTCATGAAGAATTTTTTCATCAATCGAAGTAAGTTGGGTAATTGCTAATAACTTTGCTGGTTCAACGCCTGCTTCCTTAGCTCCTTCTTCTAAACCGGCTAATCCGGCAATCAGCATTTCACTGCCCCCCGCTGCGTGAATTGTCGTAAAATCAATTCCCAATCGGCCAATAGCTGCCATTGCGCGATGAACAGTATTTGGAATATCGTATAATTTCAAATCAAGGAATACCTTAAATCCCTGCTTTTTTGCCTCTTTAACAATTACTTGTCCTAGGCCATAATACAATTCCATCCCAATTTTTACGATCGGCTGCGGTTTTACCATTAATTTGTCAAATAGGTCAATTGCTTCCTGCTTAGTTGCAACATCGATCGCCACCATCGGTACAAAGCGTTTCAAAATCTTACCTCCCATAAATCCGTCAGTTTTTTAATCCCGTATCTATCCATTACGATCGGTAAATCAGCTGCAATCTTGGGACAAGCCAATGGATCATGAAAGCTAGCCGCGCCGATTTGAACAGCATTAGCACCTGCCATCATAAATTCAAGGACATCTTCAGCTGACTCAATTCCACCTACGCCAATGATAGGTAAAGAAGAAACCTGGCGTACTTGGTGAATCATTCTTAATGCTAAAGGTTTAATTGCAGGACCTGATAAACCGCCAGTTACATTAGCTAAAGCCGGGCGCCGCGTTTTTAAGTCGATGCTTAATCCCGTTAACGTATTAATCATCGTCAGGCCATTAGCGCCACCTTGCTCAGCTGCTTGCGCGAGGGGCACGATATTAGTTACATTCGGCGTCAATTTTACTTTACATAGATGGGAATTCCTCGGGCAGCTTTAACTACTTGTTTTACTAGTCGTTGAAGTACTTCTGGATCAGTTCCCATTGCCATCCCACCGTGTTTTACATTCGGACATGATACGTTTAATTCAATTGCTTTCACCCCAGCCGTATTAGCGAATTCACTAACGACTTTAACGTATTCATCTTCAGAAAAACCAGCAGCACTTGCAATAATCGGTAGTTGCGGATAGTTTTTTCGTAACCACGGAATTTTTTCATTAGTTGCTACGGTAATGCCCACATTCTGAAGACCATTAGCATTAAGCCAACCGGCACTGGTTTCACAAACTCGCGGACGCGGATTGCCTTGGCGGGGATGAAGGGTCGTGGATTTTAACACCAGGGAGCCTAAATGATTAAGATTATACTTTTTAGCTGCTTCTTGCCCATATCCACAAGTCCCGCTTGCCGCAATAATCGGATTTTTTAGTGATAATCCCGGCAATTCAACTGCTAATCGTTGTGTTTCTTGCATTAGCCTTCTCCCTCCAGATATACGAGCTTTCCATCGACATAAGTTCGCTTAGTCATTCCGTATACTTGTTCACCAACAAATGGAGTATTGTGACCCTTAGAGAAAAACTGGTCTGGTTGAATTACATCTTGATGATCAATGTCAAATACAACAATATCTGCTGGGTCCCGTACCTTTAATAATCCAGCGTTATCAAGGTTAAAAATCGCTTGCGGCTTAACGGCCATCCAGTCAATCAATTGGGCAAGCGTAAAGATACCCGTTTTAACAAAGTGTGTATAGAGTAAGGCAAAAGCTGTTTCTGAGCCAACAATGCCATTTGGTGATTTAAGAAATCCTTGTTGTTTCTCCGCATCGGTGTGGGGTGCATGATCGGTAGCAATACAATCAATCGTGCCATCTAATAACCCAATTAAACAAGCTTGTTGATCAAGACGCTGCCGAAGAGGTGGATTCATCTTAAATTCAGCATCATCCTCCTTAATGTCAGCATCGGCTAAAAGTAAATGATGGGGAGTCACTTCACATGTAACGTTAATTCCTTGTTGTTTGGCATGACGAATCAGGTCAATACTTTCTTTAGTTGAAACATGGCAAACATGATAATGAACCCCAGTTGCCTGCGCAATCACCAAATTCCGGGCAATTTGCGCTGTTTCACTAATCGCTGGCATTCCCGGTAGAGCTAATTTTTTAGCAATAGTTGCCCCATCATTAATTACTCCATTTTGTGCAAGCTGATTATCTTGAGCATGATCACATAACGGTGCGTTAACTCTAGCTAGTTGTTGCATTGCTTGGTATACAACTCCAGCATCTTGAATTCCCGCACCGTCATCGCTAAAAAGACGGGCACCTGCAGCATACTGCTCAGCAACATTAACTGCTTGTTTTCCAGCCCGACCAACTGTAACTGGTGAATATTGGAGGATTTTTACCAGTCCAGCTTTCTCGTTTCGATCAACCTGTTCTTTAAATTTTTCTGGTGTGTCACATGTCGGATTAAGGTTGGCCATTGCAGCAATTGTCGTAAAGCCACCGTGTGCAGCAGCTTTACTTCCTGTGGCAATCGTTTCTTTATTGGTATAGCCTGGCTCGCGAAGATGAACATGAACATCAATTAGTCCTGGTGTAATCAAGCCATTATCCAGGTCGATTATTTCTGCATCACTTGGTGCCTGGATATGCTCGCCAATTGCCTTAATCTTGCCATCTACAATCAAAACTTCACTCTTAACCAATTCATCATTATAAATTCGCTGGCCATTCGTTAGTAAAATTGCCTTACTCATCGCAATCACCTTTTTACATCAATCCTTGGTAACGAAGAACTCGACTAAGAATTGCCATCCGGGTATATACGCCGTTTGTCATTTGTTGGAAAATGCGGGAATTAGGCGCTTCAACAAGGGAGCTATCAATTTCAACACCCCGGTTAACTGGCGCTGGATGCATAATGATTGCGCCCTGCTTCATCTTTGCGGCCCGTTCTAAAGTTAAACCATAAGCTTGGTGATATTGATTAGCATCAAAAGCCTGACCGTCAGCAGTCGTTAATCGTTCATTTTGAACTCGTAATAAATTAACCACATCCATCTGGGGCAGCAATTCGTCAAAGTTACCAAAAGTTCCATATTGTTCCAGCGTAGGATCATACCATTTTTCTGGGCCAGCAAAATAAACCTCTGCTCCTAGGCGATTAAGCATCATTGCATTTGAGTGCGCTACTCGGGAGTGACTAAGATCACCAATAATTAGTACTTTTAAGCCCTTGAAATCGCCAAATTCTTCATTAATTGTCATCATATCAAGTAAACATTGCGATGGGTGTTGACCACTGCCATCACCACCATTTACAATTCCGATCTTAAGGTCTGAATGGTTAAGCAATTGGTTGTAATATTCATTTTCAGGATGACGGATTACCGCAACATTTACACCAATTGATTCCATTGTCTTAACAGTGTCATAGAGGCTTTCCCCTTTTTTCACTGAACTCGTACCCGCTTCGAATTCTAGTACATTCATCCCCAACTTCATTTGTGCCATTTGGAAACTGGTCTTTGTTCGGGTTGAGTTTTCAAAGAAGAGGTTAACCGCGTATGCAGGTGCAGTGAGAACTGCTTGCTTTCCAGCCTTATATGCTTGAGCTTCATGAATTAAATCAATTGCATCTGCTGCATCCATGTCGGCAACTGTTACTAAATTTGGTTGAATTCTTTCTGTACTAATCATCAATAGCGCTCCTTTTCCAGTCTAATTACAACAAAACAGTGATAACTTCCCATTTAGATTTCGAGAGTCATCACTGTTTGCTTTTAGGATATAAGTAGGCTAAAAACAACATACCGTTCTGCTCTCTCTGGAAACAATTAAATGGTCGGTCGTTTCAAAATACCTATTGATTTTACTGGCGTATTCTTGGTACTACTGCTTAAAAGAAAAACCTCCTCAGCAATAGCTAAGAAGGTGTACTTAAACGCTCAATTAAATCCTTCCTAGCCTCACGGGACTAAGTTAAAGGTATTTTTGTTATTTATGATAATAAGCGTAGTTCATGAAAATGTCAAATCTTTTTTTCTATTTTGCAAAAGATTCTTTTAGAGCTTGCCATAGCTTTTCCTGCCTTGGTGTCTGTTCGACATTATTTTTGCGACGAACAAAAGCAAGTTTTTGGGTAACGTGGGGAACAATTGGCACTTTAACCACTTTGCTATCTAAGTTTTCACTTATTGATTGTTCCATCAACAAGGTTATCCCCATCCCCAAAGCAACCATATTTACTAATGTTCTTCCTTTTTCGCCTTCAAAAACGGAATATGGGTCAAACCCAGCCGCAGCACAAACTTGTTGAACAAAGACCGCAAACGGATTTTGATGGTTTAGTGTTAAGAACTTTTCTGCTTTTAGATCCATAAGCGTTAATTCCTTTTGTTTAGAAAGTGGATTCCGCGCTGGAATATAAGCTACTAAATCATCAGTTCCCACTGAAAGCACCTCAAAATCATCAGGAAGTTTACCAGCATAACTAATAAATGCCAGCTCACTGTCCCCTTGTTGTAGCTGTTCCATTGGATCAACATCTTCAACAATATTCATTTTATGTTGTTGGGCTAATTTTTTAACAACCGGAGCTGCTTGATAATTAGCAAAGCCTGGGACGACAGCAACTTTGATCGCTTCTTCTGCTTCCTTTTTTCGATAATCCGTAACCACCGATAATAATTTAGCATGTTTTTGAGCAATTTCAGTGATCAACGGTAAAAGTTTTGCCCCGATTTCAGTTAATTCAACTACGCCGCCTTCTGGTCTAATAAGCTTGATGTTAAGCTCATCTTCAAGTGCCTTAATTGTGCGAACCAATTCATCAACCGTTATCCCTGATTTTTTTGCCGCATATTGATAATCCAAAGTATTAGCAAGATTAACAAATGCAATTGTTTGCTTAAAATCCAACGTACTCACTTCCTAAAATAAAAGGGATTGGCTCCTTCGCAAGTTAGAAACCAATCCACTGTTTAAAGCTTAATTTAATTATAACAAAACTACTCTTATAACGCTAAACTCAGAAGCCAAACAGCAAGTAATCCAGCAATTACTGAAATCGACATTGACCGTGTAAAGTATGCAATCACAATCACGATCACTGCTGCAATAATTCGTTCTGGATAACCAAATAAAGTAAAATGATAAGAGCCAGTTAAGAAGATCCCCTTCACAACCAGGGTCGCAAATAAACTAACTGGGACATATTTCATCCATTCATTAAACCATTCTGGGATTTTTCGCGTTGAGAAGAATAATACTGGTAGATAACGGGGAATAAATGCCGCTAAAGCTGCCAAGATAATCACTATAATATGGTAAACGATTTTATTACTTAATAGTTGTTCCATGTCTAGCCCTCATCAGGATGTTGATCATCATGTTTTTTCTCTTCATGTTTTTCATCATGGTGTTCAATAACATCTTCAATCTTAGTTTCCAGTTTTTCAACTTCCTTAACTTCTTTTTGTTGAGCTTGTTTATCCTCGATCGTAGTCTTTGTGATCTTCGGCCTAAACATTTTTGTCAAGAACCAGTTCGAATTTGGATGCTTACTATGGTGACGAACTGTATTTTCAATCAAGAATCCAACAAAGGAAGCAATTAAGGTTGCAATAATAATCCCAAGTGTACTTTTAGTCAACGCCTGGAAGTATACACCAAGAACAGCTGCCAAGATTCCAATAACTAGGGTCAAGTGGTTTTGAACCTGCATTACGATCATATATAAGAATAAGGCCGTTAATGCAAAATCAACCACTTCAAGGTCAATCGAAATTGCACCACCAATCAAACCACCAACCATGTTTGAAATCGACCATGCTGCAAGTGAATAATACTCCACTAACAACGCGTCATCGGGATCCCATTTCTTATCAGTTGCAAACTTCATATAGTTAACAGCATAGTTTTCATCGTTCATTGATGCAGAAAAGATGAGGATGAAACGTGCTGATTTATCCTTAATATATTTAGATAAACTCGATCCTAACAATGCATATCGTAACTCCAAGAAGAAAAGTGAGATAAAGATAGTCCCTAATGGAGCGTTACTTGCTAATAACGATGCCAGAATAAATTGTGCCCCACCAGAGAACACTAATACCGACACCAATAAAATCATTATAAAGTTTAAACCTGCTGCGTGTAGTAAGATTCCACAGGCCAATCCAATCGGAATATAACTAAGACACAATGGCATTGAGACACCAAGCACCTCAAGCCAGCGTGTCCTTTCTGGATTTATTTGTGCTTTAGCCACAGAATTTCCTCCAATAATTTGTATCTTTTATAATATCAAGTGACACAATGCTCTTTTAGTCTACCACATATAAAATTAGTTGAATATAATTGAAAAAGAAAAAAGTCTAAAATCAAATGATTTTAGACTTTTTTCTCATTTTTGCTTGTTTTCTTTAACTTCTTGTTTTAAAGGCAATGTGACAACAAATGCTGTTTCGTCTTCATTTGAGGTAACCTTGACGCTCCCGTGATGAAGATCAACAATGCTTTTGACAATCGCTAAACCTAATCCCGTTCCACCAGTAGCTCGTGAACGGGAAGCTTCTGCGCGGTAGAAACGTTCAAATAGGTGGTCAAGTGCTTTTTCAGGAATTGGTGTACCATCATTAGCAACTTTGACGACCACCATATCATTTTCTTGCCGGGCATCGATCCGAATGTAACTTGCGCCATTGCCATACTTAAAGGCATTTGAAACTAAATTATTAAAAACTCGACCAAGTTTCTCCGGATCCGCCTCAATCATTAAGGGATTAGGAATAACTGAGGAAGTAATTTCGATTCCGCGATGCTGGGCTTCTAATTCAAAACTTGCCGTTAACTGTTCAATTAACTGGTTAAGATCGATTTTCATAATATTTACTGGCGCCCCATGTTGCTGAACTTTTGTATATTCAAACAAATCGTCAACCAAGGTCTTCATTTGTTTAGCCTTCTCATAAGCAGTATGGGTGTATTTTAGAATATCTTCCTCACTACGATACTGCTTATCTTCAATCAATCCCAAGTAGCCAATAATACTAGTCAATGGCGTCCGTAAATCATGGCTCACATTAGTAATCAGCTCATCTTTTGACTTCTCAATCTTCCGTTCATCATCCATTGAACGCACCGCGCTATCAACTAATGCATTTACACTAGCAATAACATGCTGTTGATTTCCTTTTAGCCGAAATGGAATCCGGTGATCCAAATGTCCCTGCGCAATATAGTGTAATTCCGCGATAATATGATCCATTTGATAAAGGTGGTACCGTCGACGCAATCGCCACCATACCACCCACACATCAATAATTACTAAAAAGGCAATTAAGATCCGCTGATAGCTCCATATTTGTGCTTGAAGAGGGCCAATCTTCAATGATTGCTTAATCATAAAGATTCCATTAGTTACTCCTGGATTTGACTGAATGGCATCTTGAACAATTACAATAATCGCCATATTCAGCAATAACAATAGAATAACCGTTACTACCCCTTCTAAAATAAGCGAACTCTTTTCACGCCCCGTTAACTTCACAATTTTTCCTCCACATCATTAAGGCTACGCTTTAGTGGTCTTCCACCTTGTAACCAACACCCCAAACAGTTTGAATAACTTTTTCACCGTTAGTTGCTTCTTCAATTTTATCCCGTAAATGACTCACATGAACCATGACTGTTTTAGCTGATACGACACTTTCTTGTTGCCATACTCGCTCAAAAATATCATCTGCTGAGAAAACACGGTTAGGGTGACTGGCAAGTAAGTATAAGATACCAAATTCAAGGGCTGTTAACTGAATTACATCCCCTTTAATCGTCTTAACCTCGTGGGAATCTTTATTGATTAATAATGGCCCAACATTAAGAATATCCGGTTGATCATTCGTCACTTCTCCTTGGCTCCGACGAAGTAATGATTTAACTCGTGCCATTACTTCAAGCGGATTAAATGGCTTAGTAACATAATCGTCCGCACCAGTGATTAGACCTTGTATCTTATCCATGTCTGCCGTCTTAGCTGAAAGCACTAAAATTGGAATATCAGAATCTTTCCGCACCCGTTTAATTACATCCATTCCATCGATTTCTGGCATCATTAAGTCAAGAATAATCAAACCGATATCAGGATTAGTATTTAGCTTTGTTAATGCTTCTTTTCCGTCGTAAGCAGAAATTGGCTCATATCCTTCATTTCGGATGTAAATTTCAAGTAATTGAACAATTTCTTTATCATCATCAACAACTAGAATTTTCATAAGAGGTACTCCTTTTTACAGCATAATATCCTATTGAATATTATAACTAACTATGCGAAAAAAGCGATCATTCTAAGATAGCCTTAACAAAAAGTTTACCCTCCATTATTTCTCGGGAAATAAAAACTGCTGTGACTATCTCTTCACGAATAAAGCCATAGCAGTTTCTTATTGAATTAGTTATTTATAGTTAGGTGCACTACGAGTAATTTGGACATCATGAGGGTGTGACTCGATAAGTCCTGCATTGGTAATTTGGACAAATTGAGCTTTTTCGATTAGTGTTGGAATATCACCAGCACCAACATAACCCATTCCTGAGCGAAGGCCACCATCAATTTGGAAAATAATATCAGAAACATCGCCCTTGTATTCTACCCGAGCTTCAATCCCTTCTGGAACAAGCTTGTTGGCTTCATTTACCCCACCTTGGAAGTAACGGTCGGAAGAACCATGTGCTTGAGCCATTGCGCCAACCGAACCCATTCCACGATAAGCCTTGTACTTCTTGCCATTGTCTTCAAAAACTTCGCCAGGTGCTTCGGTCGTACCAGAAAGCATACTACCGAGCATTACTGCATTACCACCAGCAGCAAGAGCTTTCACAACGTCACCAGAGTACTTAATACCCCCATCAGCAATAATTGGCTTGTTATATTCACGAGCAACACTAGCAGCGTCATAAATAGCAGTAATTTGTGGAACACCAACTCCAGCGACTACCCGAGTAGTACAAATTGAACCAGGACCGATACCAACTTTTACAACGTCAACACCAGCATCAAACAAAGCACGAGTAGCTTCACCAGTAGCAACATTACCGGCAATTAAGGTTGCGTCTGGGAAGTGTTCGCGAATTTCTGCAATCTTACGAAGAACACCTGCGGAATGTCCATGAGCTGTATCAATAACAATTGCATCTGCGCCCGCCTTCAAAAGGGCCTCAGCCCGTTCAAAAGTATCACTAGTAACCCCAACTGCTGCAGCAACTAATAATCGATTATTATCATCAACAGCAGCCTTAGTTGCGCCTGCAGGTACCACTACGCTCTTTACATTAGCTACTTCTCCTGCTTGGGCCTGGATTGACATGTTTTTGTGAACAACCCCTAAGCCACCTTGTAAGGCCATTGCAATCGCCATTGGTCCTTCAGTAACAGTATCCATTCCCGCACTAATCAACGGAATATGAAGCTTCAAATTATCAGCTAACTGTGTACTCAAGTCAACTTCATTTGGTAATACATGACTTTCGGCTGGAATAAGTAATACATCATCGAAGGTTAAGCCCTTCTTGGCAAATTTCGTGTCCCAATTTGACATCTGTAGTGCAACTCCTTTGATTTTTAATTAGGTATACTCTACTAGGATTTCGCACTGAGGTCAATCTAAATATTTAAATTAATTTAAAAAATTAACTAGGCTATTCGCACTCTCTTGATCAATAACCAATGTATTGGCATACCCGGCAGTCAAAACACCATGCACTGCTGGTACCTTAGCAACATTTGCTGCCACTAAAATACTATGTTTTTTCTTTCGCAGTTCTGGAAGCGCAATCCCAATTGTTCGTTGGTTAATATCTTCATTTACTATCTGGCCCTTGCTATCAATGAAACGAGAGAAAACGTCCCCTACCGCCTCATGTTGTAACGTTAATTGCTCCTGCTTGGTGAAGTAACCTAATTTAAATAATAATGCTGAGTCACGTACTGTCCCCACTGTGAAAATGGCAATATTGGATTGCTCCCCTAACTTCATAATATGCTTGATATGAGTATCATTGGCGACTAGTTCACGCGTCTTTGCATGATCAAAGATAACTGGCAACGGCAAATACTGTGGAACGGTATTAAAAGCATTTGCAAAGATATTAACAGTTTCAAACGCATAATTTCGCGTATTAGTATTTGCCATACTGCCTTTCATTTGAACAACAGTAATATCAGTAACGTCTTTAGGTTTCAAATGCAACCCTACTTGATAAACTGTTTTTCCCCAGCCTAATCCAATAATATCTTTATCTTCCACAACTTGTTCGATATATTTAGCACCGGCTGCGCCAACTTCTTCAAGCGGATCATCCGTGCCTGGAACAATAATAATTTTATGCAATGATGGATATTTAGCAAGCAAGTCCACTTCCAACTGGTGAAGCGGAGCAACTGGATTATTAATTTTAATGGTTACTAATCCGCGATCTCGACCAAATTGTAATAATCGGGACACTGTTGCCCGGGAAATATTCAATTCAGTTGCAATATCACTTTGGTTCCATCCGTCACGATAATATAAGGTTGCTACTTTTAGCGCTAATTCGATCTTATTTTTATCATCCATCTAATTTCCCTCCTTTCTCCATACTAAAAGAGACTGGGCATTACCTCAGTCTCTTTCACTATCTAAGTTACATCTTACTATAAAATACATTCCCTAGCCTATGCAAGGACTTACTTTCCAGCAATCGCCGTTTCAAGCGAAATATTAATCATATCATTAAATGTTCGCTCACGTTCTTCAGCAGTTGCCTTTTCGTCGCCAAAGATTAGGTCGCTAACAGTCAAAACTGAAAGTGCCCGGAAATGAAGCTTGGCCGCTAATAAGTAAAGTCCAGCCGATTCCATTTCTGTTCCTAAAATTCCATAGTCACGAAGCTTTTCCATATCAAGCTCATCATTGTAGAAACGATCGGCAGCAAAAATATCCCCAACTTTTGTTTCAATACCTAATTTACCAGCTACATGGTAAGCAGTATCTAACAACTTGAAATCAGCTAATGGTGCGTAATGGAATCCTGGTCCAAATGTATTTACCGTTACTGCTGAATCGGTTGAAGACCCTTGAGCAAGAAGAACGTCGCGAACATGAACATCTGGAGCAATCCCTCCACAAGAACCAACCCGGATAATCGTATTAACGCCAAATTCACGTACCAATTCATTAATATAAATTGACATCGAAGGAATTCCCATCCCAGATCCTTGTACTGAAATCCGGTGCCCCTTATATTCACCAGTATAACCAAAGGCATTCCGAACTGAATTTACTTGTTTAACATTCTCAAGGAAGTTTTCTGCAATATATTTTGCACGTAGCGGATCCCCTGGCAGTAATACAGTATCTGCATAATCACCCATTTTAGCATTAATATGTGTACTCATTGAAGTATCCTCCTGTCTCTTTATTCAATAATTTCATGAATTAGCGTTGGTACTTTGCCATCATCGCTAATTTTAATACTTTCTCTTAATAACTGTTCTACGTCTGGAATTTCTTGGCGGTTACTATAGATGGTTAAAATTGGTTCGCCGTCTTTAACGTAATCCCCTAGCTTATGATGTAATTCAATTCCTACACTATAATCCAGGGCATCATCTGCTTTTTGACGGCCTCCTCCTAATAACATGCTAGCAGTTCCAACTTCATCCGCTGAAAGTTTTGTCAATACTCCATCCCGATCAGCTTTGAAAGGAATCTTGTATTTAGCTTGCGGCATCAATTGATAGTTATCAACAACAGCAGGATCTCCTCCTTGTGCTTTTATCATTGCCGCAAATCGTTCAAGAGCAGAGCCATCCTGAATAGTTTGCTCTAACATTTCTCGCGCCTCAGTAGTATTTTGTGCTTTTTCACCCATTACTACCATATAACTACCAAGCGTCAAAACTAATTCCGTAAGATCTTTTGGTCCCTTTCCTTTTAAGACATCAATTGATTCTTCAATTTCAAGGGTATTGCCAATTTTATTCCCCAGCGGCTGATTCATATCTGAGATTACTGCCATGCACTTTAATCCCGCTTGTTTACCAATCTCAACTAGCGCTTTAGCTAATAGTCTTGATTGATCAAGCGTCTTCATAAAGGCCCCGCTACCAGTTTTAACATCGATTACAAGCGCATCTGTTCCAGAAGCAATTTTCTTACTCATAATTGAACTAGCAATTAACGGAATCGAGTCAACAGTATCGGTAACATCTCGTAATCCATAAATCTTCTTATCTGCTGGCGCAACCTCACCAGTCGCACCCACTATTGCTAACTTTTCTTTAGCAACTTGATTAATGAATTCATCTTCAGAAAGTTCTACCCGAAATCCCGGAATCGCCTCCAACTTGTCCAGCGTGCCTCCTGTATGACCAAGGCCACGACCTGAAATCATCGGAACTGGAATTCCAGTAGCGGCGACCATTGCTGCAAGTGGCAAGCTCACCTTATCACCAACACCACCCGTTGAATGTTTATCAACCTTAATACCAGGAATTCGGCTTAAGTCCAATCGTTCACCAGACGCCATCATTTTCATCGTTAGACTCGTCTGTTCTTCTTTGGTCATATCCTGAAAATAGATTGCCATGAGGAGAGCACTAATTTGATAGTCAGGAATCGTTCCATTAACGACGCCATCAACAAAAAATTGTAATTGCTCATCGCTTAGAACTCCGCCATTTCTCTTGGTGTCAATGATATCAACCATTCGCATCGCGTTTCGCCTCTTCCCCTAATTAATCTTAATCGTTACTGATTTCTTTGTAGAAGCTGGTACCTTTTACTGGTTCAACATTAAAGTTCTCTAAAATAGTTGCACCAAGGTCTGAGAATGTTTTCCGTAATCCAAGTGATTGATTTGGCTTATTCATTGAAGGGGAGTAAACCAACAATGGAACATTTTCACGCGTATGATCAGTTCCCTTAAAGCCAGGGTCATTACCGTGATCAGCAGTTACCATCAAAAGGTCATCCGGCTTCATTTCATCAAGAACTTTGCCTAGACGCTTATCAAAGTCCATTAATGCTTGACCAAAGCCCTTTGGATTACGACGGTGACCATACATTGCATCAAAATCAACCAAGTTTGTAAAGCAGAAACCAGTAAAGTCTTGTTTCATTACTTCATCAACATGATCCATTCCGTCCATGTTACTTTCGTTATGGTATCCTTTATCGATCCCTTCACCAGAGAAGATATCATTAATCTTACCAACCCCAATTACATCGTACCCAGCTGCACGAAGGCGATCCATATCAGTCTCACCAATTGGCTTCAAACTAAAGTCATGGCGATTAGCAGTCCGAGTAAAGTGATCTTTATCGGGACCAACATATGGACGGGCAATAATCCGACCTACAGTATATTCTGGTCCATTAACAAGTGTCCGAGCATATTCACAAATTTTGTAGAGTTCCTCAACAGGAATAACATCTTCATGAGCAGCAATCTGCATTACTGAATCACCAGACGTGTAGAGAATTAATTCTCCAGTCTCCATTTGACGTTCACCATAGTCATGAATTACTTCGGTTCCTGAGTATGGCTTGTTAACAATAACCTTTCGTCCCGAGAATTTTTCAAGCTTATCAACAATTTCTTGTGGGAAACCATTAGGGAACGTTGACAATGGCTTCATTACTGGTAAGCCCATCATTTCCCAGTGACCATCCATGCTATCTTTTCCGGCAGAAATTTCTTCCATTTTCCCGTAATGACCAATAGCTGGATCAGCAACTGGAACACTTTCAATCGGAGTATCACGTAAATTACTAATCCCTAATTTGCCAAGGTTTGGTAACTTCAAGGCACCTTTGTAATACTCACCAACATGGCCAAGTGTATCTGATCCAACATCATCAAACTTTGCGGCGTCATGAGCGGCACCTGTACCAACTGAGTCCATTACAATAACAAAAACACGTTTATATGACATTTTCTGACTCCTCCTATTTCTGTAAATTAAGATTAGTAATTAAACTTTATTCCTATTGTTTTGCAGCTTCTTCCAAGATTTGAACTGAAGCAGAAACCCCTAAACGGTTAGCACCAGCTTCAATCATATCGTAAGCCTCTTGAAGGCTGTGAATTCCACCAGCAGCCTTAATCTTAAAGTCTGGGCCAACTGCTTCACGCATGATCTTAACGTCGTTTACCTTAGCTCCTGAAGTTGAAAAACCAGTTGAGGTCTTCACAAAGTCAGCATCACCTTTTACAGTAAGCTTACTTGCACGTGCTTTTTCTTCGTCAGTAAGAAGAGCATTTTCAATAATAACTTTAAGAAGTTTACCCTTTTCGTGAGTAGCGTCAGCAACCGCTTTAATATCAGCAACAACCGCATCATCATTTCCGGCTTTTAATTCGCCGATATTAATAACCATATCAATTTCATCGGCGCCATCTTCAATTGCCTGCTTAGTTTCAAAAACTTTGCTTTCTGTTGAAGTTGCCCCCAGAGGAAAGCCAATAACTGTACAAGTATTAATATCCGTACCTTCTAAGCCTTCATGAACTCGCTTAACCCAGTAAGGATTAATGCAAACGGAAGCTGTATTGTATTTTCGAGCTTCTTCCACTGTCTTATCTATCATTTCGGGGGTAGCTTCTGGTTTAAGCATTGTGTGATCCATGTATTTTGCTAATTGTGCTTGCGTTAACTTCATAATAATATGATCTCCTCTCAATTTTTGAATGCGGTTTCATAAGTTTACATTTATATCTTAACAACCTAATGAACATTTGTCCATATAATTAGAGAAATTTATTTCAAAAAGAGAAAAAAGAAAAGAGTGAGAAAAAAACTTTTGCCTTTTCTCACCCTCATTTATTTTAAAGATACCTTGGAAAATAGTTCCATTGCTGAGACTATTTGTTGTTTAACGCCGTGGCGCACGATTACCGTAAAGGGAACCTGTAACATGGAATTTAGACCTGAAATACATATCCCCAATGAAAGTAATAACTCCGATGCCAATGTAGACCCATGGATTGAGCCGTGGGTTGATTACATTTGGCAACATACTTACGAGCATGTAAATAATCAACCAAGCTGCTAATCCAGCAACTATCAAAAGGATTCGTTGCCATAATGGCTTCTTACTTACTCGTTTACCGTTCTTATCAATTTGCGGTTGAACTTGGGTAGCCACATAACCAAAAATCAATCCTCCAGTGATCGCCACGATTAAGATTGCAGTAATACCACTGCTTCCAGCATTCTTTGTTTGCATTGCAGCTGGTGATAACCAGAACATTAAGCCAAACATAAAAGTAAAGATACTTAAGAAAATCAGCATATTATCAATTGCTAACAACTTAATTGATTGCTTACTTGCTTCAGCAGGAGTTGGCTTAGGATTCTTCAATTCTTTAGCATATTCGGTTGGCGTACCAAATAATGCCCGCGCAGTTTGTCCCTTCTTTTGTCCTGCTAACAATTTATCAATGGTTTCCTTTAGCATTGAGTCTTTCTTATCTGAAGGAACATCGAGACGATCCAACTGTTTATTTAATTGATACATAAAATCTTCATTTTTTCGTGTTAGATCATAGTTGCTAAAAACCCTTCCATTTGCTTGCCGTCGTTCTTTTTCTAGTTGTTTTTGACGTTGACCAGCTTGTGCATTCCGTGGTTGTTCTTCACTCACTATAATACTACTCCTCTCTTAGCTTCAGAGGTTTAAACGTTGAACCGGAATTCAACAATATCGCCATCTTGCATTACGTAATCTTTTCCTTCAAGACGGAGCTTTCCCGCTTCCTTTACTGCTGATTCAGAACCTAATTCATCAAGATCTTCAAAGCTCATTACTTCCGCCCGGATAAATCCGCGTTCAAAATCAGAGTGAATAATTCCCGCTGCTTGGGGAGCCTTTGTACCCTTCTTGTAAGTCCAGGCCCGTGTTTCAGGACCACCAGCAGTAAAGAATGTTTCAAGACCCAAGAGCTTATAGGCTGCCCGAATCAACCGGTTCAAACCTGGTTCAGTAACGCCTTCCATTTCAAGAAAATCAGCCTTATCCGCTTCATCCATTTCAGCAATTTGTTCTTCAGCAGCTGCTGCAACACCAATAACTTCTCCGTCATCTTTTACATGTTCTTTAATTGCATCCATGTATTTGTTGCTATCTGGATCTGCCATATCTTCTTCGGCAATGTTAGCAACGTATAGGACTGGTTTACTTGTTAATAAGAAAAGCCCTTTGACAATCTTTTGTTCAGCATCACTAAAATCAATTGAGCGAACACTCTTGCCATCTTCAAGAACTGGCTTAATCTTATCGAGCACTTCTAATTCTGCTAAAGCATCCTTATCACGCCCCTTAGCAGCCCGCTGAACCTTTGCCAAACGCTTATTAACAGCATCTAAGTCCGCCATTACTAATTCTAAGTTGATAGTATCGATATCTTCAATTGGATCCACTTTACCAGAAACACTAGTAATATCATTATCATCAAATGCCCGCACAACATGAACAATTGCGTCAGTTTGACGAATATTTTCCAAGAACTTGTTCCCAAGCCCTTCACCCTTACTAGCACCCTTAACGATTCCGGCAATGTCGGTAAATTCAAAGGTAGTTGGGACGATCTTCTTCGCTGGAATTAATTCTTGAATCCGGTCAAGTCGACTATCCGGAACTTCAACCATCCCCACATTGGGGTCAATTGTTGCAAATGGATAGTTAGCCATTTCGGCACCAGCTTTAGTAATTGCGTTAAAAAGTGTTGACTTCCCAACGTTTGGCAAACCAACGATTCCTGCAGTTAATGACATAAATTGTTCACTTTCCTTTTCAATTAATCATTTATTATTTTAATCTACAATTAGTTATTTGTGATCATCAATCATTAAAAATATTAATCAGCTTGAGCAGCTTTTTCGATAACCTTTTTTAATCCCTTATTAAATTTCTGACGGGTCATCATGACAATATGACCACAGCCTTGGCATTCAATTTTAATGTCTGCACCCACTCGTGTAATCTTCCAACGGTTAGTTCCACATGGGTGAGCCTTTTTCATCATTACAATGTCACCCTTATCATATGCTGCCATGAGTTATTCCTCCTTAATCTAGGGTTATGTTTAATAATTCAAGAATACGGGTTAAATCTTCATTTGACGTATAAGGTATTTCAATCTTTCCTGCGCCCTTTTTACGACTTTGGGCGACAGCAACTTTTGTACCAAATTTACTCTGTAACTGTGATTCAGCTTCTCGAATATAAACTGGTTTGCGTTGCGTTCGCCGTTCTTCTTTCTTTTTTGCTGTTCCGTTAGTTTGCGTTACAATCTCTTCCAATTGTCGCACTGTAAGGTTTTGTTCAACAGCTCGTTGGGCAAGTGGAACAAGTTTTGACTTATCTTTTAAGCCGAGAATTGTTCGTGCTTGGCCCATCGAAAGTTTGCCAGTATTAAGAAATTCCTTAATTACTTTTGGTAAACCTAGTAACCGCAAGTAATTAGCGATATAAGGTCGACTCTTCCCTAGTCTGCTTGCCACCTGTGCTTGAGTTAATGATAACTTGTCCATTAGCATTTGGTAGGCCTGCGCTTCTTCAAGTGGCGTGAGGTCTTCACGTTGAAGATTTTCAAGAACCGCGATTTCCATCATCTGCTCATCACTCATCTTACGCACTATTGCTGGGATAGTCTTTTGTTTAGCAATCTTAGAAGCCCTAAACCGTCGTTCCCCAGCAATCAACTCATAACGATTAATTTGGGGATCCGTTTGTCGAAGAATAATTGGTTGAAACACCCCTGATTTTTCAATCGATGAAGCTAATTCTGCTAAAGCTTTCTTGTCAAACGTTCGCCGTGGTTGGTAGGGATTAGGATGGATTAACGATAGCTTGATATCTTGAACCGTTTCATCCGCAAGCTCAGTTACTTCATTTTCCGCAAAGAGGGCCTCAATGCCTCGACCAAGCCCACCTTTTTTATTCTTTGCCATGGTTAGCCAACACTTCCTTTGCTAATTGTTGGTAGACGTGCGCCCCCGTTGAATTTTTATCATAATCAATAATTGCTAAGCCGTGACTTGGGGCCTCTGATAAACGGACATTACGAGGGATAATCGTATCATAAACCTGGTCACCAAAAAACTTTTTAACCTCAGAATTTACCTGTTGTCCAAGGTTTGTGCGCCGATCAAACATTGTCAAAAGAACTCCTTCAATCTTAAGTTGAGGATTAAAGTGCTTACGAACAAGCTTGATGGTATTTAAAAGTTGACTTAAGCCTTCCAGTGCATAGTATTCACTTTGGACAGGGATTAGAATTGAGTCACAAGCAGTAAATGCATTAATTGTCAGTAGCCCTAGGGATGGTGGACAATCGATTAAAACAAAATCATATTTTTGGCGAATTTCCCCAAAAGAATCTTTAAGCCGTGTTTCCCGGGCCATTAAATTAGTTAATTCTACTTCGGCACCAGATAAGGCAATTGTCGTTGGAGCAATATCAACCCCTTCATGACTTGTCTTTTGAATGACATTCTCTAATGGCACTTCATTAATTAAGACATCATAAATACTTTGCTTAATATTCTGCTTTTCAACGCCTAAACCACTAGTGGCATTCCCTTGAGGATCAAGATCAATTAATAAGACGCGCTGGCCAGTCTCAGCTAAGCATGCACCCAAATTAACACTCGTTGTTGTTTTACCAACACCGCCTTTTTGATTTGCAAGGGCAATTACAGAACCCATTTTTTGGCCTCCCTACTGTTTCTTCGGAATCTCAATTGTTAATTGATAAGTATCGCCGTTTTCTTCCTCATGCATTTTAATTTCAAAGCCTTCATTTGTCGCCAGCTTAATTGATTTTTTAATCGTATTTAAAGCTAAACGCGCATCATTAGCCTGCTGAGTTTTTTTGTTTTGGGCCCTCTTAGTTGTCTTTCGTTTAGGAGCTCGCTTCTTTTCAGCCGGTTTTTCTACTGGTACCTCTGCAACCTCTGCTGTTTCTTCAGTATGGCCCTCAATAGAAGCTAATTCTTTGCGCTTAGCAGCTGCTTTTAATTCTGCAATCTCTGAAGGTAAAGGACGCCCTAACAAGCGAGCAACTTCATCTTCCGTCTGCCGAACTGTTAACCGCTCATTAACAATCCGCATTAACATATCACGTTGTTGCTTTTCATCTAAATCTAACAATGCTCGACCATGACGTTCCGTAATCCGGTGATCTAAAATAGCTGTTTGGACCGGAGTAATTAAACGGAGCAACCGTAATTTATTGGCAACAAAGGACTGACTCTTCCCCATTCCTTTTGCTAATTGCGATTGAGTAAGATGGTTCAAGTCCATTAATTGCCGGTAAGCCTGCGCTTCTTCTACTGAACTCAATTGCGACCGTTGCAGATTTTCAATGAGGGCAAGTGAAGCAGTCTCTTGATCACTCATCTTTTCAATTATTGCTGGTGCTTTTTCCCACTTCAAGAGCTTCATCGCCCGGTATCGACGTTCCCCAGCAATAATTTCATATTTTGCTGGTTCGTATTCACGTAAAACAATTGGTTGTAACAACCCGTGTTCGTCAATTGTTTGTGCTAATTCACGAATCCCGTCTTGATCAAATACCTTCCGTGGTTGGTAACGATTAGGAATAATTTGATCAATTTTTACTTCTACGACCTTATTTTTTGTATTATCGGAATTATTTTTTCCAATGCCAAATAATGAAAAAGCCATACTTTCAACTCCTTATCTTATTGAATTGGTTTTTTGCTTGGTAATCCTGGACGCCGTGGATATTTATTAGGGGTCGCCTTTATCTTATCAATCACAATAATATTACGTTCTTCATCAGTTTCCGGTAAGGTCAATGTCACTGTTTTTTGAACTTTTCCCCCAAGCTGTTTAATTGCTGTCCCACCTTGTTGAAGTTCTTCGGGAGCTGCACTTGCCTTATAAGCGATGAATTCCCCACCAACTTTAACGGCGGGCAAGCATAATTCGCTTAAAACTGATAGGCGGGCAACTGCACGGGCGGTAACAATATCGAATTTCTCCCGATATGGACTCTTCTTAGCACTAAAAGTCTCTGCTCGATCATGAATCAAAGTAACATCGGTTAAACCGAGCTTGGCAACTAAGGCTTCAAGAAAAGCAATCCGCTTATTTAACGAATCAACAATCGTTACCTTTAATTGCGGAAAAGCGATCTTCAACGGTAAGGAAGGAAAGCCGGCCCCAGCACCGATATCACATAATGTCAGTTCTTCGCTCTCTAAGCATGGATCAGCAAACGCTCCTGTAATTGAGTCATAAAAATGCTTTAAATACACTTCATCCTTTTCAGTAATCCGTGTCAAATTTACATGTTCATTAGTTTCAACTAATAATTGATAATAGTCAGCAAATTGTTGCATTTGTTCTACTGATAAGGTAATCCCATGATCAGCTAATGCTTGTTGAAATTGTTCAGGATTCATTATTTATTAGGTCTCCTTTCGTGAAACATTTTTTGTTTCACGTTCTCTACTACTGTACCGTAATTTTGCCATTGTTGCAACCGGATTACGTAAAAATTGGAGCGCAAAATAAGGGAGCAAGATATCAGTCACGAGCGACTTTTATCTTGCTCCCTTTCCTAGCGTTTTCAATACTTAATCTTAATGTTTCAAAAAGTCTGGAGCCATGAAGGCTGGATTGGGATAATTATAAAATCCTTGTCCTGATTCTTTTCCTTCGTGCCCTTCTTGAATCATCTTTTCCATCTTATCGGCAATTTCCTTATGACTTTCATCCTTAGTCTGAGCATAGGCATTCCGTTCAATTTGCGCTGCCGTCCGTAAACCGACCATATCTAAAATACCAAATGGTCCCATTGGTGCACCTGTCGAAATCATCCAATCCTTATCAATCATCTCTGGATCAGCAACTCCTTTAGCCCATAAGCTAAGACCAGATGCAAGTAACGGAATTAAAAGGGAATTCAGAATATAACCGTGTTGTTCCTTGTTAAGGATAACAGGAATCATCTTTATTTCCCGGGCAAACTTTGTAGCTTCTTCAATCACCTCTGGAGTTGTTTGGGAGGTACCCATAATTTCGACCACATTAAATTTCCAAATCTGGTTAGCAAAGTGCATATTAAGAAATTTTTCTGGCCGATCAGTATAAGAAGCTAGTTGACTAGGGATAAATGTAGAGGAATTACTGGCAAAGATTGTTTTTTCAGGGGCTAATCCTGAAACTGCTTCGTAAAACTGTTCTTTTAACTCTAATGATTCCGGTAATGCTTCAATCATTAAATCAGCATCTTTAACTGCAGTCGCAATATCATCAGTAATTACTTTAATATTATCAAGGCCCTGTTGAAATTCCTTATCTGTCAAATGCAAGTCACGTTCATAATCACTTTTCAGCGCCTTAATTCGTCGTTCAGCAGTATCAATATGGTGGTTATATACACTGACATTAAAGCCAGATAAAGCCGTTTGATATGCAATCTGACTACCTAATACACCAGCGCCAGCAATCATAATATTCTTCATTTTTCATTTCCTCCTTACTTTAATTACTGCCATTATATCGTGAAGCGCTTACACAAGAAAGTAATAAAAAGAGCCGAAAGCAAGCTCTCAGCTCTCAGTATCTTATTTCATTTTGCTTACTTCCTCTAAGAACCACTTATTGAAGTATTCAGCATCAATATCTAAGCAAACTTTTGCGTTGGTCTTACCATCATGATAAGCAGCACGAATGTCACCAACAGTAGCACCGATTGCTGGGCCATCTGTTTGAATGTCAACCCACATATCCTTGGTAGTAAATGCTTCTGGATGAAGAAGGTAGAAGATAGTATTAACATCGTGCATTGGACGACCTTGATCATTACCATCATTATAGTGCGTAATTAATCCATGCAACATTTCACCGGTCTTATTAAGGCTACCAAGTTTTTCAATTGTATCAGCAGTTAAGAGAGCCTTTAAGGTAACATCCAATCCAACAGTTACAATTGGAACGCCCGCATTGTACATAATCTTAGCAGCATCTGGATCAGTGAAGACGTTAAATTCAGCTACACTGGTCATGTTACCGCCAGAGAATGAACCACCCATCGCAACGATTTGCTTAATGTGACTCTTTACTTCTGGGTATTCGCTAAAGAGTAATGCAATATTAGTGTACGAACCAGTTGGAACCAGGATGACTTCATCTTCAGCCATGATTGCGTCATGAAGTGCTTCAACAGCAGTCTTATCAAGCGGCTTACCATAGTCGTCACCGAAATCATAACCAGGCATTCCCGATTCACCATGAATTCGGGCAGCATCTTCAAATGGCTTAATCAATGGTTGCTTAGCACCTGCTGCAACGGGAATATCCTTACCAAAGAAGTGAATAATCTTCAAGGCGTTAGCAGTTGTTTTATCAGCAGTAACGTTACCGGCAACTGTTGTAACTAATTTCAAGTCTAATGATGGGTCATTAATAGCCATTGTTAAAGCAGCTGCGTCATCAATACCTGGATCAGTATCCATAATAATCTTTGTAGTCATAATTTTTATCTCCTTTTTCTCGTGCAAGCGTTTTCGAATTTAATGTTGAAAAAAGCAGCCTTACCAGCTGCTTTTCCATTTCTACCAAACAAAGAGACCAACAAATGCGGCTGATAATAATGATACCAAAATACCAGAAAGCATTAAGTAACCAATGTTTGAAGCGATGTAATCGTTGTTTTCTTTGTCAACTAATCCCTTGAAGGCACCAATAATCATACCTAAAGTACCAAAGTTGGCAAATGAAGTTACGAAGACAGTCAAGACAGCTCGCAAGTGAGGTGCGTAACTGTTGATTTCGCCAGTCACCTTACCCATAACAACGAATTCGTTAGTAATTAACTTCATACCCATATCTTGAGAAAGCATCCATGCTTGGTGAACAGGTAACCCAAGCAACCATGAGAATGGGAACATGATAACACCTAAGATACTTTCAAGTGAAAGGTCCTTCCAGAACAATGCTAAGATAGCATCGATCAAGGCTGCCAAAGCAACGAAGGCAACAACATTAGCAATGATGATAAGGATTAACTTACCAGCACCTAAAATTGAGTCTCCCAAGAAACTGAAGAATGGTTCACGCTTATCAGAATCAACTTCTGCACCAACCTTTTCGATGGTGTCATCTTCAGCTGGAACCTTAACAGGGTTTAACATACTTACAGCAATCAATGAATTAATAATGTTAATTGGAACAGCAGTCAGAATATATTGTCCTGGCATCATTTCAATATATGCACCAAGAATTGAAGCAGTAACACAAGACATTGACATCATGGCAATTGTCAAATTACGTTCCTTGTTCATGGCACGTAATTGCATACCAGAAACAGCCAAAACTTCAGTGTTACCTAAGAACATCATTTCTACAGCAAAGAATGATTCAAACTTAGGTTCACCAGTAATGAAGGAAAGTCCACGTCCGATCCACTTAATAATCCATGGCAATATACCAATGTAGTTTAAGATATCGAACAATGGAACAATCATAAGGATTGGCATCAATGCAGAACAAATGAAGTTAAGGTTCTTTGGTGTGTACCAATCACCTAATGCAAACACAGTTCCTTTTGCAGAGACGTTAACAATCCAAGCAAAACCATCAGCGGCCGCTTTAACCCCAGCACGACCAGCTGCTGAACTTACTAGGAACCATGCTAAAAGTAAGTTCAATACTACCATGATTCCTACAGTCTTCCAGTTGATCTCCTTTCGATTCTTGGAGAAAAGCCATCCAATTCCAAGAAAGACAATCAACCCAATAATGTTGATAATAAGATACATAGACATGGCTGTGTACCCTCCTTAAATAGAATATTCGTTAACAGCCGTTCCAAATTAAGACAATATAATTGCAATTGTGGCGAGTTAACTATTTAAGAATATCTTTAAATTTGATTCCTGTAAAGCGCTGTTTTGTAGACAATTTGTGAATTTTTATTATTTTTTAAATTATAATTTTACAATTCACTCATTTTATTAACTTTTCAGCTTTTTAAAATTTCACAAAGTTTTTTCAGAACTTATGAAAACGTTATCATTTGTTAGCGAAAATAAACGGAAAGGTGCACGTAGCAGATCGTCTTTGCTACGTGTCTTTCCGTTGCTCCTGCCAAATTTTTCGATTATACTCAATAAACCCAATTGAGCAAATGTTCAGACATTTAAAGAAGGAATTTACAGTTTCACTAACTTTAGTATTTCCCAGGAAATAATATAAAATCTTTAGGGTTTAAACTGGCAGAAGCCCGGGACGTTTATCGAAATAACATTCCGGGCTTCTCAACCATGAAGAAGTGGGAAGAAAGGCCGAGTATTATTTTAATTTTTGGTAACTTATCTATCTGCTTAATACGAGGAACTTAAGCTTATCATTATAGGTTCGTTGTAGATATGGCCACTAATTACTTTTAGCTAACATACTTTTTACGGAAACTAAAGCGTTTCATGTGGAGTGGGGTGTTGGTATTTTCATGCAAAAAGTCTAATTAACGTACTTCAAAGTAGTTTTATTATGAGAAGATGTTTGTTAAATTCGGCCTTCTATCTTTCCACACTTTTAGTATAATCCCTCCCCTCTCAAAAGACAATAAAACCGCGTCATGGCGGGATTTATCCTCCTTACAATTATTAAACAAAACCTTCTTTTCTATTACTTTTTACCACTCTCTTAAACTAATAATTATCAAATGCAAAGAAAAGAGACCCAAATTTCTTCGAGTCTCTTCCAGATTTTTAATTTTTCTTCTTCAAAAATCCGTAACCATAAGCGAGCATTACAAAAATAACGATTGAAAGGATTAATGGAATTCGTGTTGAATCAATAAATAGTAAAATCACTAGGACTGCCAAGAAGAAAATAATTGTTAACCAACTAGTAATTGGATATCCTGGCATTCTGAAGTTTGCAACTCCCTTAGGATTTTGTTGCCGGAATTTAACGTGGGCAACCAAAATAATAATCCACGTAAAGATAAAGGTAATTGTTGAAATTCCAGCAATCACATCGAATATTCCTGCCGGCATAATGTAATTTAGGATAACTGTGATAAAAAGGATCAATGAAGAAAAGGTTAATGCATGATTAGGCACAGCCTTTGCACTTAATTCCCCAAAACGTTTTGGGGCGTTCCCGCTTCGAGCTAATGAGTAGAGGGAACGACTAGTACTAAAGATCGCACTGTTAGTTGCAGACATGGCAGCAGTCAGAACCACAAAGTTTAGAATTGCGGCTGCTCCCGGAACTCCAATTGCTGCAAACACTTGAACAAACGGACTAGAAGTAGTCTTGATCTGGAACCATGGGTAAATTGACATCATCGCAATCATTGATCCGATATAGAATAAACCAATCCGGACTGGTAAGGTATTGATCGCCTTAGGAATATCTTTATCTGGATTCTTAGTTTCTCCAGCTGTTAATCCGACCATTTCAATTCCTACAAAGGCAAAGACTACCATTTGGAAGGACATCAAGAATCCCATTGGACCAGTAGGGAAAAAGCCACCCTGATTAACTAAGTTCGAAAGGGTTACTGGCCGTCCTTCAACATGACCACGCATTACAAGTAAGACAATTCCCACTGCTATCAAGGCTAAAATTGCAATCACCTTAATCATGGAGAACCAACTTTCTAGTTCACCAAACAGTCCAACGTTTACCATGTTTACTAACATTAATAAAATAACAATAATTAACGGCCCGACCCATTGTGGTAAATTAGGAAACCAATATTTCAAGTAAATACCAGTTGCCGTAAGATCAGCCATTGCTAATGTCAGCCAGCATGCCCAATACATCCAGCCGGCAACAAATTCCATCCGGTCACCAAGATATTCTTTAACTGAATCAATAAAGGAATGCTTTGAAGTATCAGCTAAAATAAGTTCCCCTAACGCCCGCATCATAAAGAAGCAAAAGATACCGACGATTAGGTATGAAAGAATGATTGATGGACCTGCTTGATGAATAGCTGTTCCTGATCCAAGAAAAAGACCGGTCCCAATAGCCCCACCAATAGCAATCATCGTCACGTGACGACTTTTAAGCGATCGTTCTAACTTCTGTTGTTGTTTTTCGTCCATAATATGCCTCCTTAAAAAATTTAGTTAATAACAAAAACGTTTTCTTAAACAAATAAAAACGTCTCTGGTAATCAATATACCAGGGACGTTTTTTAACGCGGTTCCACCCATCTTTATAGCTCACCTTTGCGAACTACCTCTAGGTTGATAAGGAAACCACTCCATTTCAAACGCTCATGCCATTTAATTGGATCCAGCTTTCAGCAAATACTGGATTCTCTGTTAGCCAATTATTAGAAGTTACTCATTATTATAATGATTATCCTAACTTTGTCAAATTTAAATTACTGAAAGTCAGTCGATAATTAAATATTTAGCACTTTATCCAAGAAATTCTTCGTATCTGGATGTTGCGGATTATCAAAAATTTCTTCTGGGGTACCTTGTTCCCGAATATCACCATTATGGAAGAAAACAACTCGATCGGCAACCTGCTTAGCAAATCCCATTTCATGAGTTACCACGATCATGGTCATTCCCTCTTGCGCTAACCGTTTCATTACTTCCAAAACATCCCCTACCATTTCAGGGTCAAGGGCACTCGTTGGTTCATCAAAGAGCATTACATCCGGTTTCATCGCAAGGGCACGGGCAATCGCTACCCGTTGCTTTTGGCCTCCAGAGAGCTTGGTTGGATCCGCTTCTGCTTTATCAGCTAGCCCAACTAAGTCGAGATAGTGCATCGCATCCTTTTCCGCCTCTTCCTTGGACATTTTTCCAAGCTGAACAGGCGCCAAAGTAATATTCTCCAAAACATTCATATTTGGAAAGAGATTAAAGTGCTGAAAAACCATCCCGATATTTTCCCGAACCTTATTAATATTTACTTGCGGATCAGCAATATCGTAGCCATCAATATAAATATGACCGCTATTTGGCTCTTCAAGCTTATTAATACAACGAAGAAAGGTACTTTTACCCGATCCTGATGGTCCAATCATGCAAACCACCTCATTGGTTTTTACGTCCAAGCTAATACCTTTCAGCACTTCATTACTTCCATAACTTTTGTGCAGATTTTTTACTTGTACTTTATAGTTTTTATCCATATTAACCCATCCTCTTTTGTACGTAGTTTGATAACCAAGTCAACAGGGTAATGATGATGATATACATCGTCCCAATGATTAACCACATCTTAAATCCTTCCATGTTCTGGGAAATGATGACAGTCCCTGTTTGTGTAAGTTCCATTACACCAATTGCAGAAAGAATTGAGGTATCTTTCAAGGTAATAATAAACTGGTTAACTAACGAAGGAATCATTAACTTAAATCCTTGGGGAGCGATGACCTTAATCAGGGCTTTGCTATATGGCAATCCTAAGCTCCGTGCTGCTTCCCATTGGCCAATATTAACGGATTCAAATCCACCTTTAACAATGGCTCCAATATAAGCTCCTTCGTTAAAAGTCAACGTTAAGATTCCTGCCAAGAACAATGGAACTTTATGGCCAATAACGTTCGGAATCCCCATGTAAATAAAGAAGGCTAACACAATCATTGGAATACCACGGAATATATAAATCAGGGTACTAGAAACAGCATTGGCGAATTTGTTTTGTGCAATCCCCAATATCCCTAGAATTACTCCAAAGATCATCGCAAAAATAATGCCGACAACGGTTAATTCAATTGTCATCCATAATCCACGAAGTAAGGCTGGATAATTGGCGCGAATTAATCCTAAGATTGTCCTATCAGTCGCGCTGTCCTTCGTTGTTTTGTCACTCTTAGTATATTTATCAATGATTTGATCCATTTGGCCAGTATCCTTTAGCCACTTAATCCCATCATTCATCTTTTTCTGTAATTCTAAGTTCTTGCCCTTTTGGTAGCCAACGGCAACTGGTTGTGCGTCAATTGGCTTCTTCGTCACAACCTTAAGCGGAACCCCTTCTTTAATTCCGTATTCAAGAACAGGACCATCATCAAAAGTAGCTGCCGTGTTCCCAGTCTTCACATCATTCCACATCGTATTTGAAGAATCAAAGTAACGAATCTTGTAACCATATTTCTTTTGGTTATTCTTCAAAAATAATGCCGCACTCGTTCCAGATTTAGCCGAAACTGTTTTGCCTTTTAATTGGCTCATCGACTTAATATTGCTATCTTTTGCAACAGCCATAACAACACCACTAGTATAGTAAGGTGTTGAAAAATCATACTTTTCTTTTCGTTCATCAGTAACGCTCATTCCGGCAATTACTGCATCAACTTGTCCTGCTTCAAGAGCTTGTAAATCACCATTAAAGCTCATTGGCTTCAATTCATACTTAAAATGCTCATGCTTAGCAATTTTCTTAAGCATTTCAATTTCAATCCCAGGATTATTTCCTGAGTACCCACCTTTACTATCTTGAATTTCAAAGGGCTCAAAGGTGTTGTTAGTTGCAAACGTATAAGTCGGTTCAGCAGCAGATACCTGCTGAGGTTCGACCATTTGCCACCCCACTACAATTCCAAGAACTGCAACAATGGTGATGATCATATTTTTTATCTTGCTGCTATGCATCTACACCGACTCCTTTTTAATCAAATTTTAACGTTGATATTACTTTATCATCGCTAGAAAATAAAATAAATATCCTTCATTAAAGTTTGTGTTTATCTAAGATGTCAGCGTTTCAAACAATAATTTTTAAAGATAGGAACTAGCGATAAGTTAATTTTATTAAGTATAAGTTATTTGTTTTTCGATTTTTTCTTAGACATTTTTAATCATAACCACCCGTCAAACGGGTGGTTTGCACATCGGCTATAAGCCGATAATAAAAGCCGGCGTCTCAAGGCGCTGGCTTTCGCTTTGCTCAAGCCAAAATGCTCTGACTACTTTGCCACCGCTTTAAGCGGTGTTTGTACTACTTCACTTACCCTTAAAAGGGTCCGAATATTCCACACTTGTTAGCTTATCCATTGCTATATCATGTTTCTCTTGATCTCGGATATACTTCTTTATCGTGGATTCATTCAATCCAACTGTACTTACGTAGTAGCCTTCAGCCCAAAAATGTCGGTTCCCATATTTGTATTTTAAGTTTGCATGTCGATCAAACATCATTAATGCACTTTTCCCTTTTAAGTATCCCATAAACTGCGATACACTTAGCTTCGGCGGAATACTTACTAACAAGTGCACATGATCTGGCATCATATGACC